>NZ_CATQFT010000036.1:0-998 GCF_958267405.1 Neisseria maigaei
GTTACGTCGGTGGTACGGAAGTAGAATTGGGGACGGTAGTTGGCGAAGAACGGAGTATGGCGGCCGCCCTCTTCTTTACTCAGTACGTATACTTCTGCTTTGAACTTGGTGTGCGGAGTGATGGTGCCGGGTTTGGCCAATACCTGACCGCGCTCTACGTCTTCACGTTTGGTACCGCGCAGCAATACGCCCACGTTGTCGCCCGCCTGACCTTCGTCCAGCAGTTTGCGGAACATTTCAACGCCGGTGCAGGTGGTTTTTTGGGTTTCTTTCAGACCGACGATTTCGATCTCGTCGCCAACGTGGATGACACCGCGCTCTACACGGCCGGTTACTACGGTACCGCGGCCGGAAATGGAGAATACGTCTTCGATAGGCAGCAGGAACGGTTTGTCCACGGCACGCTCGGGAGTCGGGATGTAGCTGTCCAATGCGGCAGCCAGTTCGAAGATTTTTTCTTCGTAAGCGGCATCGCCTTCCAAGGCTTTCAGTGCGGAACCTTGTACGATCGGGCAGTCGTCGCCGGGGAAGTCGTAGCTGGACAGCAGGTCGCGGATTTCCATTTCAACCAGTTCCAACAGTTCGGCATCGTCAACCATGTCGCATTTGTTCATGAACACGATGATGTAAGGTACGCCTACTTGGCGGGCCAGCAGGATGTGTTCGCGGGTTTGCGGCATAGGACCGTCGGCTGCGGAACATACCAGGATTGCACCGTCCATTTGTGCGGCACCGGTAATCATGTTCTTAACGTAGTCGGCGTGGCCCGGGCAGTCTACGTGTGCGTAGTGGCGGGTTTCGGTTTCGTATTCTACGTGCGAGGTGTTAATGGTAATACCGCGTGCTTTTTCTTCGGGCGCGTTGTCGATTTGGTCGTAAGCTTTTGCAGCACCGCCGAATTTTTTAGCCAAAATAGTAGTCAAAGCGGCAGTCAGGGTGGTTTTACCATGGTCAACGTGACCGATGGTGCCAACGTTTACGTGCGGTTTGCTACGTTC
>NZ_CATQFT010000037.1:0-18867 GCF_958267405.1 Neisseria maigaei
GCAGAAGTATACGTACTGAGTAAAGAAGAGGGCGGCCGCCATACTCCGTTCTTCGCCAACTACCGTCCCCAATTCTACTTCCGTACCACCGACGTAACTGGTGCAGTTACTTTGGAAGAAGGTGTGGAAATGGTAATGCCGGGTGAAAACGTAACCATCACCGTAGAACTGATTGCGCCTATCGCTATGGAAGAAGGCCTGCGCTTTGCGATTCGCGAAGGCGGCCGTACCGTGGGTGCCGGCGTGGTTTCTTCTGTTATTGCTTAAGTTTAGAGGCCAATAGCTCAATTGGTAGAGTATCGGTCTCCAAAACCGAGGGTTGGGGGTTCGAGACCCTCTTGGCCTGCCAAATAAAAAATTAACCGGCCTTGTGCCGGTTAATTTTTTTGTATTTGTTATTTAGTAAACTCTCTTGCCATTTGCATGGATTGAGAATAGACAGATGCTATGATGGATAAATAATATGACAGAACATACGCCTGAAAAAAAGAACGTTAAAGTGGATCAACTGGTTGTTCAGGATAGAGAATCTGCATCTAATTCTGGTAAGGAAGGTTTTTTTGCATATTTCTCAAATTCTTGGTCCGAATTCAAAAAGGTGGTTTGGCCTAAGCGTGAAGATGCTGTCAGAATGACTGTATTTGTTATAGTGTTTGTTGCTGTGCTTTCTATATTTATCTATGCGGCAGATACAGCAATTTCGTGGTTATTTTTTGATGTATTGCTGAGAAGGGAAGGTTGAGATGTCGAAAAAATGGTATGTTGTACAGGCGTATTCGGGGTTTGAGAAGAATGTCCAACGAACATTGGAAGAGCGAATTGCCCGTGAGGAGATGGGAGATTATTTCGGACAAATTCTGGTGCCTGTAGAGAAAGTTGTTGATATCCGCAATGGTCGTAAGACTATTAGTGAAAGAAAGTCATATCCTGGTTATGTGCTAGTTGAGATGGAAATGACAGATGACTCTTGGCATCTTGTAAAAAGCACTCCCCGTGTTTCGGGTTTTATTGGGGGGAGGGCTAATAGACCCACGCCGATTAGTCAGAGAGAGGCTGAAATTATTTTACAGCAGGTTCAGACCGGCATAGAGAAGCCGAAACCAAAAGTTGAATTTGAGGTCGGTCAACAGGTTCGTGTAAATGAAGGGCCGTTTGCGGATTTTAACGGGGTGGTTGAGGAGGTCAATTATGAACGGAATAAGTTACGCGTGTCTGTTCAGATATTTGGTAGAGAAACACCCGTTGAGCTGGAGTTCAGCCAGGTTGAAAAGATTAACTGATTTTTATACTTGAAAAAAAAGCAATAAGAGGATAGAATCAAAAATTAACTTGGGGAGCGGAAATGGTTCCGCGTCTTACCCGTTTTTAGGAGTCCGTTAAGTGGCAAAGAAAATTATCGGCTATATTAAACTGCAAATTCCTGCAGGTAAAGCCAATCCATCCCCCCCAGTTGGTCCTGCTTTGGGTCAACGTGGTTTGAATATCATGGAATTCTGTAAAGCATTTAATGCTGCAACCCAAGGTATGGAGCCTGGCTTGCCGATTCCGGTTGTGATTACTGCATTTGCAGATAAATCATTCACATTTGTGATGAAAACCCCGCCGGCTTCTATCTTGTTGAAAAAAGCTGCTGGTCTGCAAAAAGGTAGTTCTAATCCTTTGACTAACAAAGTGGGTAAATTGACCCGTGCTCAGTTGGAAGAAATTGCTAAAACTAAAGAGCCTGATTTGACTGCTGCTGACTTGGATGCGGCTGTTCGTACTATAGCAGGTTCTGCTCGTTCAATGGGCTTGGATGTGGAGGGTGTTGTATAATGGCTAAAGTATCTAAACGCTTGAAAGCTCTTCGCTCTTCTGTTGAAGCTAACAAACTGTACGCAATCGACGAAGCAATTGCCTTGGTTAAAAAAGCTGCTACCGCTAAATTTGACGAGTCTGTTGACGTATCTTTCAACTTGGGCGTTGATCCTCGCAAATCTGACCAAGTTATCCGTGGTTCAGTCGTTCTGCCTAAAGGTACTGGTAAAACAACCCGTGTGGCTGTATTTACTCAAGGTGCAAATGCAGAAGCTGCTAAAGAAGCTGGTGCAGATATCGTCGGTTTCGAAGATTTGGCTGCTGAAATCAAAGCAGGCAATCTGAACTTTGATGTTGTTATTGCTTCTCCTGATGCAATGCGCATCGTTGGTCAGTTGGGTACCATCTTAGGTCCGCGTGGTTTGATGCCGAACCCTAAAGTGGGTACTGTTACTCCTAATGTGGCCGAAGCAGTAAAAAATGCAAAAGCAGGTCAAGTGCAGTACCGTACCGACAAAGCTGGTATCGTTCATGCAACGATTGGTCGTGCTTCGTTCGCTGAAGCTGATTTGAAAGAGAACTTTGATGCGTTGCTGGATGCTATCGTTAAAGCCAAGCCTGCTGCCGCTAAAGGTCAGTATTTGAAAAAAGTTGCTGTGTCCAGCACCATGGGTTTGGGTATTCGCGTTGATACATCAAGCGTAAATAACTAATCTAAGAAATTTTCAAGCAACTCTATTTTTGAGTTGCTTGAATTTGGGCTACTTAAAATTAAGTAGATGTCCAAGACCGTAGGGATCGTAAGATTTAATCGTAACTGCCCTACGCAGACGGTAGTCCTGAAACACATTGCAAGATTGCTTGTAAGATGTCTTTTTAGGTTACCGCGCTGGTGGGATATCGTTTTGGTATCCTGTTTATAAACAGTGGGAGGTAGACCTTGAGTCTCAATATTGAAACCAAGAAAGTGGCGGTCGAGGAAATTAGCGCGGCAATTGCTAACGCTCAAACCCTCGTAGTCGCTGAATATCGCGGTATCAGTGTTTCCAGTATGACTGAGCTTCGTGCGAATGCACGTAAAGAAGGCGTTTATTTGCGCGTTCTGAAAAATACTTTGGCTCGTCGTGCAGTGAAAGGTACTTCATTTGCAGAATTGGCTGATCAAATGGTTGGTCCGTTGGTTTACGCTGCTTCTGAAGATGCTGTTGCTGCTGCTAAAGTGTTGCACCAATTCGCGAAAAAAGATGACAAAATTGTCGTTAAAGCCGGTTCTTACAATGGCGAAGTAATGAATGCTGCTCAGGTTGCTGAGTTGGCTTCTATTCCGAGCCGCGAAGAGCTGTTGTCCAAACTGTTGTTTGTTATGCAAGCTCCTGTATCGGGCTTTGCGCGCGGTTTGGCTGCTTTGGCAGAGAAAAAAGCCGGCGAAGAAGCCGCTTAATCGATTTTGTTTCTGTTAATCAATTATTTTTTAATACAATATTTGGAGTAAAATAGCATGGCTATTACTAAAGAAGACATTTTGGAAGCAGTTGGTTCTTTGACCGTAATGGAACTGAATGACCTGGTTAAAGCTTTTGAAGAAAAATTCGGTGTTTCTGCTGCTGCAGTTGCTGTTACAGGTTCTGTTGGTCCTGCTGCCGCTGCTGAAGAAAAAACCGAATTTGATGTCGTTTTGGCTTCTGCCGGTGATCAAAAAGTTGGCGTGATTAAAGTTGTCCGCGCTATCACTGGTCTGGGTCTGAAAGAAGCTAAAGACATCGTTGACGGTGCACCTAAAACTCTGAAAGAAGGTGTTTCTAAAGCTGAAGCTGAAGACATCCAAAAACAACTGGAAGAAGCCGGCGCTAAAGTCGAAATCAAATAATTTGATGCTTCCTATGAAGGCTGGCAGTTTTCTGCCAGCCTTATTTTGCTTCTTAAAATAAGCATCAGGCATTGTTTACATTTATTTGCATAGTCTTTATAAAATCATTGCAAATAAATGTAAATATCAGGTTGATGCATGCCGCTGTTTCAGGTGGCCTATTATTTAAAATTGCTTTTCGGAGTGTATATGAGCTATTCGTTTACCGAGAAAAAACGTATCCGTAAGAGTTTTGCAAAGCGAGAGAATGTCTTAGATGTTCCTTTCCTGCTGGCAACCCAAATTGATTCTTATGCGAAGTTTTTGCAGCTGGAAAATGCTTTTGACAAACGTACCGATGACGGTCTGCAGGCGGCATTTAATTCTATTTTCCCGATTGTGAGCCATAACGGTTATGCGCGATTGGAGTTTGTGCATTACACATTGGGCGAGCCTTTGTTCGATATTCCTGAATGTCAATTGCGCGGAATCACTTATGCTGCCCCCCTGCGCGCGCGTATCCGTTTGGTGATTTTAGACAAGGAAGCGTCTAAACCGACGGTAAAAGAAGTTCGTGAAAACGAAGTATATATGGGCGAAATTCCGTTGATGACCCCGAGCGGTTCTTTTGTGATTAACGGCACAGAGCGTGTGATTGTTTCCCAGTTGCACCGTTCGCCCGGCGTGTTCTTCGAGCATGACAAAGGTAAGACACACTCTTCCGGCAAATTGTTATTCTCCGCCCGCATCATTCCCTACCGTGGTTCATGGTTGGATTTTGAATTTGATCCGAAAGATTTGCTGTATTTCCGTATCGACCGTCGCCGTAAAATGCCGGTTACGATTTTGTTGAAAGCTTTGGGCTACAACAATGAACAAATCTTGGATATTTTCTACGACAAAGAAACTTTCTATTTGTCTTCAAACGGTGTTCAGACTGATCTGGTTGCAGGCCGTCTGAAAGGTGAAACTGCCAAAGTTGATATCTTGGATAAAGAAGGCAATGTACTGGTCGCCAAAGGTAAACGCATTACTGCGAAAAATATCCGTGATATTACCAATGCAGGTTTGACTCGTCTGGATGTAGAACCAGAAAGCCTGTTGGGTAAAGCATTGGCTGCTGACCTGATTGATCCGGAAACCGGCGAAGTATTGGCTTCTGCTAACGATGAAATTACAGAAGAACTGTTGGCCAAACTTGATATCCATGGTGTAAAAGAAATTACGACCCTTTATATCAATGAATTGGATCAAGGTGGTTACATCTCCAGCACTCTGCGTACAGACGAAACTGCTGATCAGCAAGCTGCACGCGTAGCGATTTACCGCATGATGCGTCCTGGCGAACCGCCTACCGAAGAAGCTGTTGAGCAGCTCTTTAACCGCTTGTTCTTCAGTGAAGACAGTTATGATTTGTCTCGCGTAGGCCGTATGAAATTTAATACGCGTACATACGAGCAAAAATTGTCTGAAGCACAACAAAATTCTTGGTATGGCCGTTTGCTGAACGAAACTTTGGCCGGTGCTGCTGAAAAAGGCGGTTACGTTCTGAGCGTTGAAGACATCGTTGCTTCCATTGCTACATTGGTTGAACTGCGTAACGGTCATGGCGAAGTAGACGATATTGACCACTTGGGCAACCGTCGCGTTCGTTCCGTAGGCGAGTTGACAGAAAACCAATTCCGCAGTGGTTTGGCTCGTGTAGAACGTGCAGTTAAAGAGCGTTTGAACCAAGCAGAATCTGAGAACTTGATGCCGCATGACTTGATCAATGCGAAACCCGTTTCTGCCGCCATCAAAGAATTCTTCGGCTCCAGCCAATTGAGTCAGTTTATGGATCAGACCAACCCCTTGTCTGAAGTAACCCATAAACGCCGTGTATCCGCATTGGGTCCGGGCGGTTTGACCCGCGAACGTGCAGGCTTTGAGGTACGGGACGTGCATCCGACCCACTACGGCCGCGTATGTCCGATTGAAACGCCTGAAGGTCCGAACATCGGTTTGATCAACTCATTGTCCGTTTATGCGCGCACCAATGATTACGGTTTCTTGGAAACGCCTTACCGCCGCGTTATCGACGGCAAAGTAACCGAGGAAATCGATTACTTGTCTGCCATCGAAGAAGGCCGCTATGTGATTGCACAGGCGAATGCCGATTTGGATTCAGACGGCAATCTGATTGGCGATTTGGTTACCTGTCGTGAAAAAGGCGAAACCATTATGGCAACGCCCGACCGCGTCCAATATATGGACGTGGCAACCGGCCAGGTGGTATCCGTTGCGGCATCCCTGATTCCGTTCTTGGAACACGATGACGCGAACCGCGCATTGATGGGTGCGAATATGCAACGTCAGGCAGTGCCTTGCCTGCGTCCTGAAAAACCGATGGTCGGTACCGGTATCGAGCGTTCCGTTGCCGTTGACTCTGCTACTGCAATCGTTGCCCGACGAGGCGGCGTGGTCGAGTATGTCGATGCCAACCGCGTTGTGATCCGTGTCCATGACGACGAAGCGACTGCCGGCGAAGTGGGTGTCGATATTTACAACCTGGTCAAATTCACCCGTTCCAACCAATCTACCAACATCAACCAACGTCCGGCCGTCAAAGCCGGAGATGTGTTGCAACGCGGCGATTTGGTGGCCGACGGCGCGTCCACCGATTTGGGCGAATTGGCTTTGGGTCAGAATATGACCATCGCCTTCATGCCGTGGAACGGTTACAACTACGAAGACTCGATTCTGATTTCCGAAAAAGTGGCTGCGGACGACCGCTATACTTCGATTCACATTGAGGAATTGAATGTCGTTGCCCGCGATACCAAGCTGGGTGCGGAAGATATTACCCGCGATATTCCGAACTTGTCCGAGCGTATGCAAAACCGTTTGGACGAATCAGGTATCGTTTACATCGGTGCGGAAGTCGAAGCAGGCGATGTGTTGGTAGGTAAAGTAACGCCTAAAGGCGAAACCCAACTGACTCCGGAAGAAAAACTGTTGCGCGCCATCTTCGGCGAAAAAGCGTCTGACGTAAAAGATACTTCATTGCGTATGCCTACCGGTATGAGCGGTACGGTTATCGACGTTCAAGTCTTTACCCGCGAAGGCATCCAACGCGACAAACGCGCCCAATCCATTATCGATTCCGAGTTGAAACGCTACCGTTTGGATTTGAACGACCAATTGCGTATTTTCGACAACGACGCATTCGACCGTATCGAACGTATGATTGTTGGTCAAAAAGCCAATGGTGGTCCGATGAAGCTGGCTAAAGGCAGTGAAATCACTACCGAATATTTGGCAAGCCTGTCCAGCAAACATGATTGGTTTGACATCCGGCTGGCTGACGAAGACTTGGCCAAACAGTTGGAACTGATTAAATTGAGCCTGCAACAAAAACGCGAAGAAGCGGATGAGTTGTATGAGATCAAGAAGAAAAAACTGACCCAAGGCGACGAATTGCAACCGGGCGTACAAAAAATGGTGAAAGTATTTATCGCCATCAAACGCCGTCTGCAAGCCGGTGACAAAATGGCGGGTCGCCACGGTAATAAAGGTGTGGTATCTCGCATTCTGCCTGTGGAAGACATGCCGTACATGGCGGACGGTCGTCCTGTGGACATCGTACTGAACCCGTTGGGCGTACCTTCCCGTATGAACATCGGTCAGATTTTGGAAGTTCACTTGGGTTGGGCAGCAAAAGGTATCGGCGAGCGTATCGACCGTATGCTGAAAGAGCAACGCAAAGCCAGCGAGCTGCGTGAATTCTTGAACAAACTCTACAACGGCAGCGGTAAGAAAGAAGATTTAGACAGCCTGACAGATGAAGAAATCATCGAATTGGCTTCTAACTTGCGTAAAGGCGCATCTTTCGCGTCCCCAGTGTTTGACGGTGCGAAAGAATCTGAAATTCGCGAAATGTTGAACTTGGCTTATCCAAGTGACGATCCAGAAGTTAAAAAATTAGGCTTTAACGACAGCAAAACCCAAATCACGTTGTATGACGGACGCTCTGGCGAGCCATTTGACCGCAAGGTTACAGTCGGTGTGATGCACTATCTGAAACTGCACCACTTGGTTGACGAAAAAATGCACGCCCGTTCTACCGGCCCGTACAGTCTGGTTACCCAGCAGCCTCTGGGCGGTAAAGCCCAATTCGGCGGCCAACGTTTCGGTGAGATGGAGGTTTGGGCATTGGAAGCATACGGTGCGGCATACACGTTGCAAGAGATGCTGACCGTGAAGTCTGACGACGTGAATGGCCGTACCAAAATGTACGAAAACATCGTCAAAGGCGAACACAAAATCGATGCCGGTATGCCCGAGTCCTTCAACGTATTGGTCAAAGAGATTCGCTCACTGGGCTTGGATATTGATTTGGAACGTTACTGATACGGGTTTCAGACGGCATAAGGGGAGCTGTTCTGCAGGTATGCGGGGCAGCCGACAATGTTTAAAAACGAAATGCCGTCTGAAAACGCTGTGCCGATACCCATATCGAAAATCCGCCACGCGGTAAAAATACTTCCTTTAAGGAGCAGAAATGAATTTGTTGAACTTATTTAATCCGTTGCAAACCGCCGGCATGGAAGAAGAGTTTGATGCCATCAAAATCGGTATTGCCTCTCCCGAAACCATCCGCTCATGGTCTTACGGCGAAGTTAAAAAGCCTGAAACCATCAACTACCGTACGTTCAAACCCGAGCGTGACGGTCTGTTCTGCGCCAAAATCTTTGGTCCGGTCAAAGACTACGAGTGCTTGTGCGGAAAATATAAACGCTTGAAATTTAAAGGTGTAACCTGTGAAAAATGCGGCGTGGAAGTGACTTTGTCCAAAGTGCGCCGCGAACGCATGGGCCATATTGAATTGGCCGCGCCCGTCGCACACATTTGGTTCTTGAAATCCCTGCCTTCCCGCCTGGGTATGGTGTTGGACATGACTTTGCGCGACATTGAACGCGTATTGTACTTTGAAGCATTTGTGGTAACCGACCCCGGTATGACTCCGCTGCAACGCCGCCAATTGCTGACTGAAGACGATTACTACAACAAGCTGGACGAATACGGCGACGATTTCGATGCCAAAATGGGTGCGGAAGGTATCCGCGAATTGCTGCGTACCTTGAATGTAGCGGGCGAAATCGAAATCCTGCGCCAAGAGTTGGAATCGACCGGTTCCGACACCAAAATCAAAAAAATTGCCAAACGCTTGAAAGTATTGGAAGCCTTCCATCGTTCCGGTATGAAGCTGGAGTGGATGATTATGGACGTGCTGCCGGTATTGCCGCCCGATTTGCGTCCTCTGGTTCCATTGGACGGCGGTCGTTTTGCCACTTCCGATTTGAACGATTTATACCGTCGCGTCATCAATCGTAACAACCGTCTGAAACGCCTGCTGGAACTGCACGCGCCCGACATCATCGTCCGCAACGAAAAACGTATGTTGCAAGAAGCGGTCGACTCGCTGTTGGATAACGGCCGTCGCGGTAAGGCTATGACCGGTGCCAACAAACGTCCGCTGAAATCATTGGCTGACATGATTAAAGGTAAGGGCGGTCGTTTCCGTCAAAACCTGCTGGGTAAACGTGTGGACTACTCCGGTCGTTCCGTGATTACCGTAGGTCCATACCTGCGTCTGCACCAATGCGGTTTGCCGAAAAAAATGGCTTTGGAACTGTTCAAACCGTTCATTTTCCATAAACTGGAAAAACAAGGTCTGGCCTCTACCGTTAAAGCAGCGAAAAAATTGGTAGAACAAGAAGTACCGGAAGTATGGGACATCTTAGAAGAAGTCATCCGAGAACATCCGATTATGCTGAACCGTGCGCCGACCCTGCACCGTTTGGGTATTCAAGCGTTTGAACCTATCTTGATCGAAGGTAAAGCCATTCAGTTGCACCCATTGGTGTGTGCCGCATTTAACGCCGACTTTGACGGTGACCAAATGGCTGTACACGTTCCATTGAGCTTGGAAGCACAAATGGAGGCACGCACGCTGATGCTGGCTTCAAACAACGTATTGTCTCCAGCCAACGGCGAACCGATTATCGTACCTTCTCAAGATATCGTATTGGGTCTGTACTACATGACCCGCGACCGTATCAATGCCAAAGGCGAAGGCAGCCTGTTTGCCGATGTGAAAGAAGTGCATCGCGCATACCATACCAAACAGGTTGAGCTGGGTACGAAAATCACCGTACGTCTGCGCGAATGGGTGAAAAACGAAGCAGGTGAGTTTGAGCCTGTCGTTAACCGTTATGAAACAACCGTCGGCCGTGCATTGTTGAGCGAAATCTTGCCGAAAGGTCTGCCGTTCGAGTACATCAACAAAGCGTTGAAGAAAAAAGAAATTTCCAAGCTGATTAACGCATCGTTCCGCCTATGCGGTTTGCGCGATACGGTTATCTTCGCCGACCACTTGATGTATACCGGTTTCGGATTTGCAGCCAAAGGCGGTATTTCCATTGCTGTTGACGACATGGAGATTCCGAAAGAAAAAGCGGCCTTGTTGGCTGAAGCCAATGCCGAGGTTAAAGAAATCGAAGACCAATACCGTCAAGGTTTGGTAACCAACGGCGAACGCTACAACAAAGTAGTGGATATTTGGGGTCGTGCCGGCGATAAGATCGCTAAAGCGATGATGGACAACCTGTCCAAACAGAAAGTTATCGACCGTGACGGTAACGAAGTCGATCAAGAGTCATTCAACTCCATCTATATGATGGCAGACTCCGGTGCCCGTGGTTCTGCGGCTCAGATTAAACAGTTGTCCGGTATGCGCGGTTTGATGGCTAAACCTGACGGCTCGATTATTGAAACGCCGATTACCTCAAACTTCCGCGAAGGTCTGACCGTATTGCAATACTTTATTGCGACCCACGGTGCGCGTAAGGGTTTGGCGGATACCGCATTGAAAACCGCGAACTCCGGTTACCTGACCCGTCGTCTGGTAGACGTAACTCAAGATTTGGTCGTTGTTGAAGACGATTGCGGTACTTCAGACGGCTTTGTCATGAAGGCAGTGGTACAAGGCGGTGATGTGATTGAAGCATTGCGCGATCGTATTTTGGGTCGTGTTACCGCGTCTGACGTTGTTGATCCGTCAAGTGGCGAAACATTGGTTGAAGCAGGCACGTTGTTGACTGAAAAACTGGTGGATATGATTGACCAATCCGGTGTCGATGAAGTCAAAGTCCGTACACCGATTACTTGTAAAACCCGCCATGGCTTGTGTGCGCACTGTTATGGTCGCGACTTGGCACGCGGCAAATTGGTCAATGCCGGTGAAGCAGTCGGCGTCATTGCGGCTCAGTCTATCGGTGAGCCGGGTACTCAGTTGACCATGCGTACGTTCCACATCGGTGGTGCGGCATCCCGTGCGGCGGCAGCCAGCCAAGTGGAAGCTAAATCCAACGGTACGGCACGATTCAGCAGCCAAATGCGTTATGTTGCCAACAACAAAGGCGAATTGGTTGTCATCGGCCGCTCTTGCGAAGTCGTGATTCATGATGACATCGGCCGTGAACGCGAACGCCACAAAGTACCTTACGGTGCTATCCTGCTGGTACAAGACGGTATGGCCATTAAAGCCGGTCAAACCTTGGCAACTTGGGATCCGCATACCCGTCCGATGATTACCGAACACGCAGGTATGGTGAAATTCGAGAACGTGGAAGAGGGCGTAACCGTTGCCAAACAAACCGATGATGTAACCGGTTTGTCCACTTTGGTGGTGATTGACGGTAAACGCCGTTCCAGCAGCGCATCCAAACTGCTGCGTCCGACTGTGAAACTCTTGGACGAAAACGGTCTGGAAATCTGCATCCCGGGTACTTCCACTCCGGTATCCATGGCGTTCCCAGTGGGTGCAGTGATTACTGTGCGCGAAGGTCAGGAAATCGGTAAAGGCGACGTATTGGCGCGTATCCCGCAAGCCTCTTCCAAAACCCGCGACATTACCGGCGGTCTGCCGCGCGTTGCCGAGTTGTTTGAAGCACGCGTGCCGAAAGATGCCGGTATGTTGGCAGAAATCACCGGTACCGTTTCTTTCGGCAAAGAGACCAAAGGCAAGCAACGTCTGATTATCACTGACGTGGACGGTGTAGCATACGAAACCCTGATTTCCAAAGAGAAACAGATTTTGGTACACGACGGTCAAGTGGTAAACCGAGGCGAAACCATTGTGGACGGCGCGGTCGATCCGCATGATATTCTGCGTCTGCAAGGTATCGAAGCACTGGCGCGTTATATCGTTCAAGAGGTGCAAGAGGTTTACCGCCTGCAAGGTGTGAAGATTTCCGATAAGCACATCGAAGTCATCATCCGTCAAATGCTGCGCCGTGTGAACATTGCGGATGCCGGCGAAACCGGCTTTATTACCGGCGAGCAGGTCGAACGCGGCGATGTGATGGCGGCCAATGAAAAAGCTTTGGAAGAAGGCAAAGAGCCGGCACGTTACGAAAACGTATTGCTGGGTATTACCAAAGCCTCCCTGTCCACCGACAGCTTCATTTCTGCCGCATCGTTCCAAGAAACGACCCGCGTTCTGACCGAAGCTGCCATCATGGGCAAACAAGACGAGTTGCGCGGTCTGAAAGAGAACGTGATTGTCGGCCGTCTGATTCCTGCCGGTACCGGTTTGACTTACCACCGCAGCCGCCATCAACAATGGCAAGAGGTAGAGCAGGAGACTGCTGAAACCCACGTAACGGATGAATAATCTTCGGCGCGTCCATTCAATAAAAAACCGCAAGCCTTGAGTTTGCGGTTTTTCTTTGTCCGATTAAGGCAAAAACAAGCGTTTTCGTCATTTTGAGGCGTGTGGATATAAGCCCGATAAGCGTTCCATATCTTCGTGCCGCCAAATTATGCATCGAATAGAACGAGTTAAATTCGAAGGTTATTGTGTTAAATATTGCAAAAATGCTTTAAGAATTTTGAGGGGGGGTAGAATTTCCAGACTTAAAGCTTAAGTTTTTTAATAAAGTTTGGGGAGTCTAAATGAAAGTATCTCAATCAGTAATGAATAAACTTGTTATTGCTGCTATTGCCTCTATGGGGCTAACAGCGTGCGCGGGTGGCGGTTCCGGTTCATCTATGTCGGTTCAACCAAGCGTTTCGGAACAACTGAAAGACAATGCAAATGTTGATACGAAAGATGAGAAAGTTATTGAATATCTGGAGAAATCATCATTAAAAGATGTACCAAAAGAATTGCAAGCCAAAGTATTAGAGGTTAAAGGTGATGAATATACAGGAGCGCGAAAACAATATGCAGGTAAGCTCGGTAAGGGTGAATCTGTCAAGGCAATGCTATTTCTAGACGGTGAAGAGCCGTTTAGTAAGGAACAACTTCAGAAGATGGATGTATATGTTAATGGTAAAAAATACGAAGGTAGTAAGGGGGGTGAGCTAGATGTTCTCCCCAAAGGTTTGAGTGAGCAAAAGATTGAGGTTTACGGTGCGGATAAAGAACAGAATTATGCGCTATCAAAAACTTGGGTTTATGAGCAGCCGTATTCCGTGGTTAGAGGCTATTTTGGCTACGCTCGAAAAGACGGTAATCCTACAAGAGAGAATAGACAAAATCCTGAAGAGATTCCATTTGACTTTGCTCTGGGCGACATTAGAGGCGTGGCAACAGATGAAGACAAATTACCCAAGGCTGGGAGCTTTCAATATGAAGGTCGGGCATTTGGCGGTAATGGGGTTTTATCCAAAGAATCGTTAGATAACCATAATGGCGTATTTAGATACACAATTGATTTTGATCTTAGAAAAGGCTCTGGCTCAATTGAAGGAATGGAACAATATGGCAAGATCAAATTAGAAGAAGCTGCTATTGAGAGAATCCCTTATCGAGCGTCCGGCTTCAGCTTGGGGTTGAAAGACCAGGTTTCTTATTTCGGCGTGAACGAAGGGGTGGCTACGTCAGAGAAGGATAAGGAGATTAAAAAGTATCATTTGGGTATTTTCGGCGAAGCGGCTAATGAAGTAGCAGGTGCTGTAAGTCATGAGTATAAATATCAAGCTGTTATCGGTTTCGGCGGCGAGAAGAAATAGAGAAAGCACTATTTCTATTTAGTGCCGTTTGTCCGGGCAAGATGCCGTCTGAAGTTTCAGACGGCATTTTCTTCAAAAAACAGTCCGCCGAATCGAATGCTGCCAAGCGGCAATGCAATACCTCAAAACAGCAATAATTTCTTTCAAAACAGTTGATTCTTACTGAACGTAAATGGCCGTGTAATACGAAAAGAGAAATGGTGTTGCTGGGCATTTTATTTGAATTTGTTATGAAATTGATGAAATCTAAAAATATCTTTTTTATGGGATACCTAATCGCTTCGGCGACGTTTGCCGAGGATATCGGCGTGCCTGTCGAACCGATTAACGTCGGTAGTCGGGCTGCGATGCCGTCTGAAGGGGAAAGCCTCGCCCTCCTGCCGTTTGCAGAGGATGTGCCGCCGATTCGCGATGCAATGCCGTCTGAAGCTCCTAAAAGTGCGACAGGCAGCGATGTTCGAGGCGATCGGATGGGAATGCAGATTAACCGGGCGTTGTTGGCGCGGGACTGGGCGGCACTGAAACGCCTATTGCCCCAATATGCCGAACAACCGCAATATGATACGGTGCTGTACCGTTATGCCCTCGGCGCGTTATACCGCAGCGAGATGCGGCAGGGCGAGGCGGCCGATTTATACCGTGAGTTGTTGTCGGAAAGGCCTGACCTTGTTTATCCCCGTTTTGATTTGGGCGTGATGCTGTTTGAAGACAAACAATATTGTGAGGCATTGGTTCAGTTGCACCGGGTCGAGGAGGCGTTGCCGCCCGATATGCGGCAGCTTGCACGGGAATATATCCGTCAGGCGGAAGCGGTGCAGGTGTGGCATCCTTCGTTCAATATGAATTACGAACAAACAGATAATGTAAACAGTGCTTCCCCTTCACGGAACATCATCCTCAACGGCCGGAAATGGACAAAATCGGAAGACAGCCTGCCCAAACGCGCCAACGGGATAAGGTACGAACTGGGTATTGACCGGGTGTTTAACATTGCAGGCAATCACTTTGCCCGCTTAGGCATCAGCGGTTCCGGTGTGCATTATTGGAATGCCCGGGATTTTAGCGAACAGGCGTTTCATGCCGAAGTAGGCTACCGTTATCAGAATAGCCGTCTAGAGTGGGGATTCCAGCCCTTTGTCGAACAAAACCGGCTGGGCAATAACCGTTATACGGCAAATACGGGTATTGCGTTGGATTACAGCCGCCGTCTGAATGAAAAATGGCGCAGCACCCAATCTCTCCAGTACGGCCGCAAACAATACCATGACGAATATTTGGCAAAACGTTACAACAGTAAAACGATTTCAGTCAGCAGTACGTTCAGCTATTACGCGATGCCGGCTTGGCAGTTGTACGGAGGTATTAGCGGTATGTTTGATAATACTGTGGAGAAAGAGCAGGCTTCACGGCGTTATGGTGTAAGTTTGGGTACGGTGAAAATATTAGACGGCGGTCTTGGACTGAAGTTGGGTGCGGGTTACACGAAACGGATATTTAAAGCCCCTGCAACATTAATTTACAATTTTACTCGGCGCGATGATGAATATCGGATGAGCGCGGCTTTATGGCATAAAAAACTGTCGTGGAAAGGGTTTACACCCCAAATAAATTTCCGTTACAACAAGATCAACAGCAATATGCCCGCCTTTTATTCGCGCAGCGGCAAGGAATGGTTTGTCAGTATAGAAAAAACGTATTGACGGTATTTTCTTCAGTCGTCCGACTGATTGTGAGGGAAGTCGGTAAATATTTATCGGCAAACAAGAAAATCATCTTTCTTCTTGTCGTTATGCTTGACTGTCTGCTTGCAATAAAAATATAATTCCACTCTTGCCGACATGGTGTCGGCAAGTATTTAACTCAACAGGACGAGAAAATATGCCAACTATCAACCAATTGGTACGCAAAGGCCGTCAAAAGCCCGTGTACGTAAACAAAGTGCCTGCACTGGAAGCCTGCCCGCAAAAACGCGGCGTATGCACCCGTGTATACACGACTACCCCTAAAAAACCTAACTCTGCATTGCGTAAAGTATGTAAAGTCCGCCTGACCAACGGTTTTGAAGTCATTTCATACATCGGCGGTGAAGGCCACAACTTGCAAGAGCATAGTGTCGTATTGATTCGCGGCGGTCGTGTAAAAGACTTGCCGGGTGTGCGTTACCACACTGTACGCGGTTCTTTGGATACTGCAGGTGTTAAAGACCGTAAACAAGCCCGTTCCAAATACGGTGCTAAGCGTCCTAAATAATTACAGGGACTCAAATAGGCACGTCGGCCGCCTAAGCTGAACAACGGCCGAGTAAGTGAATACTCAATTGGGTATTCATGGGAATTGACCCAACTGAATAGATTAAAGGAAATTAAAATGCCAAGACGTAGAGAAGTCCCTAAGCGCGACGTACTGCCAGATCCTAAATTCGGCAGCGTTGAGCTGACTAAATTCATGAACGTATTGATGATTGACGGTAAAAAATCTGTTGCAGAACGTATCGTTTACGGTGCTCTGGAACAAATTGAGAAAAAAACCGGCAAAGTAGCAATCGAAGTATTTAACGAAGCCATTGCAAACGCCAAACCTATCGTGGAAGTGAAAAGCCGCCGTGTAGGTGGTGCAAACTACCAAGTTCCTGTTGAAGTTCGTCCTTCACGTCGTCTGGCTTTGGCAATGCGCTGGGTTCGCGACGCGGCCCGCAAACGTGGTGAGAAATCTATGGACCTGCGCTTGGCAGGTGAATTGATTGATGCGGCTGAAGGTCGTGGTGGTGCGTTGAAAAAACGTGAAGAAGTACACCGTATGGCTGAAGCCAACAAAGCATTCTCTCACTTCCGTTTCTAATTTTGAAAGGCTAATAAAATGGCTCGTAAGACCCCGATCAGCCTGTACCGTAACATCGGTATTTCCGCCCATATTGACGCGGGTAAAACCACGACGACAGAACGTATTTTGTTCTATACCGGTTTGACCCACAAGCTGGGCGAAGTGCATGACGGTGCGGCTACTACCGACTACATGGAACAAGAGCAAGAGCGCGGTATTACCATTACCTCCGCTGCCGTTACTTCCTACTGGTCCGGTATGGCGAAACAATTCCCCGAGCACCGTTTCAACATCATCGACACCCCGGGACACGTTGACTTTACCGTAGAGGTAGAGCGTTCTATGCGTGTATTGGACGGCGCGGTAATGGTTTACTGCGCGGTGGGCGGTGTTCAACCCCAATCTGAAACCGTATGGCGGCAAGCCAACAAATACCAAGTTCCGCGCTTGGCGTTTGTGAATAAAATGGACCGCCAAGGTGCCAACTTCTTCCGTGTTGTCGAGCAAATGAAAACCCGTTTGCGCGCAAACCCTGTACCTATCGTCATTCCGGTAGGCGCGGAAGACAGTTTCACCGGTGTGGTTGATCTGCTGAAAATGAAATCCATCATTTGGAATGAAGCCGATAAAGGTACAACCTTTACCTATGGCGATATTCCTGCCGAATTGGTCAAAACTGCCGAAGAATGGCGTCAAAATATGATTGAAGCCGCAGCCGAAGCCAGCGAAGAATTGATGGACAAATACTTGGGCGGTGATGAGCTGACTGAAGAAGAAATCGTAGGCGCATTGCGTCAACGTACTTTGGCCGGCGAAATTCAACCAATGTTGTGTGGTTCAGCATTTAAAAACAAAGGTGTTCAACGTATGTTGGACGCAGTTGTAGAATTGCTGCCTGCTCCTACCGACATTCCTCCAGTTCAAGGTGTTAACCCTAACACTGAAGAAGCTGACAGCCGCCAAGCAAGCGATGAAGAGAAATTCTCTGCATTGGCGTTCAAAATGTTGAACGATAAATACGTTGGTCAGCTGACTTTCATCCGCGTTTACTCTGGCGTGGTGAAATCCGGTGATACCGTATTGAACTCTGTAAAAGGTACTCGCGAACGTATCGGTCGCTTGGTACAAATGACTGCTGCAGACCGTACTGAAATTGAAGAAGTACGCGCTGGCGACATCGCAGCCGCTATCGGTCTGAAAGACGTTACCACTGGTGAAACCTTGTGTGCAGAAAGCGCACCGATCATCTTGGAACGCATGGAATTCCCTGAGCCGGTAATTCATATTGCCGTTGAGCCGAAAACCAAAGCCGACCAAGAGAAAATGGGTATTGCCCTGAACCGTCTGGCAAAAGAAGACCCTTCTTTCCGTGTTCGTACAGACGAAGAATCCGGTCAAACTATTATTTCCGGTATGGGTGAGCTGCACTTGGAAATTATTGTTGACCGTATGAAACGCGAATTCGGTGTGGAAGCAAACATCGGTGCGCCTCAAGTGGCTTACCGCGAAACCATCCGCAAAGCCGTTAAAGCTGAATACAAACATGCAAAACAATCCGGTGGTAAAGGTCAATACGGTCACGTTGTGATTGAAATGGAACCTATGGAACCGGGTGGTGAAGGTTACGAGTTTATCGATGAAATTAAAGGTGGTGTGATTCCTCGTGAATTTATTCCGTCTGTCGATAAAGGTATCCGCGATACGTTGCCTAACGGTATCGTTGCCGGCTATCCTGTAGTTGACGTACGTATCCGTCTGGTATTCGGTTCTTACCATGATGTCGACTCTTCCCAATTGGCATTTGAATTGGCTGCTTCTCAAGCGTTTAAAGAAGGTATGCGTCAAGCATCTCCTGCCCTGCTTGAGCCAATCATGGCAGTTGAAGTGGAAACCCCGGAAGAATACATGGGCGACGTAATGGGCGATTTGAACCGCCGTCGCGGTGTTGTATTGGGTATGGATGATGACGGTATCGGCGGTAAAAAAGTCCGTGCCGAAGTACCTCTGGCAGAAATGTTCGGTTACTCGACCGACCTGCGTTCTGCAACCCAAGGCCGCGCTACTTACTCTATGGAGTTCAAGAAATATTCTGAAGCTCCTGCCCACATAGCTGCTGCTGTAACTGAAGCCCGTAAAGGCTAATCAGGCAAATAGGCCGTCTGAAAGGCTGAAATAATTTTTCAGACGGCATTGTTCTTTAATCGATCTTTAATGTAAAGGAATTAGCTCATGGCTAAGGAAAAATTCGAACGTAGCAAACCGCACGTAAACGTTGGCACCATCGGTCACGTTGACCATGGTAAAACCACCCTGACTGCCGCTTTGACTACTATTTTGGCTAAAAA
>NZ_CATQFT010000038.1:0-120525 GCF_958267405.1 Neisseria maigaei
TTTCTTTGCAAAAAAAAAAAAAAAAAAATAAACTTACCTTATAATTGCAGTTGTTTTAGCAATGTCTGTTTCGCAGACTCATTGAGTAAGACGTTTTCCCCGTAATGTGTTTGGCCGTCTGTCCCCTTTGGGTTCGGACGGCTTTTTTTTGGCTGTGTATGAATACCCGGTTGGTTTTATCTGTTTACAGGGGAAAACCGCTTATTTCCGTTCGGGCGGAAAACGGTTCCATCGGATAAAAGGCATTTTGTCCGACTGATTAAAGTTATAGTGGATTAACAAAAACCAGTACAGCGTTGCCTCGCCTTAGCTCAAAGAGAACGATTCTCTAAGGTGCTGAAGCACCAAGTGAATCGGTTCCGTACTATTTGTACTGTCTGCGGCTTCATCGCCTTGTCCTGATTTTTGTTAATCCACTATATATCTTAGGTTTGCATCGGCGGAATATTCAAACACAGCCTTTTTTAAGGAAATCCGGATACGGCGGCACATCAATAATGCGGCGGGATTTCGTCGCGCAGGGAATACGGCTCTTGCGCGTCGGGATTCCTGTCCTGCATTTTTTGATACAGCAGCCTCAACTGAGCCTGCTGCAAATCCAACGTCTGCCGCAATTCCGCCACCATCGCGTTCAGGCCGGCGATTACGTCCTCCTGAAGCGCAGATTGGATTTCCAGCTCTGTGATGCGGTGTTCCAACTCTTGAACCGCGTCCATTTACAGCACCATCGCGGCAATCCAGCCGGCAATCAGCAGCGGGATGTTGTAGTGGATGAAGGTCGGGATAACGGAATCGCGGATGTGGTCGTGCTGCCCGTCGGCGTTCAGCCCCATCGTCGGACCCAGCGTGGAATCGGACGCAGGCGAACCGGCATCGCCCAACGCCCCCGCCGTGCCGACAATGGCGACGGTGGCAAGCGGCGAAAAGCCCAAACCGACACACAAAGGCACATAAATCGCGGCAATAATCGGCAAAGTGGAAAAGGACGAACCGATGCCCATCGTTACCAAAAGTCCCACCACCAGCATCGCCAATGCCGCCATACCTTTGCTGTTGCCGAATATCGCCATACTGCTTTCCACCAGCGGCTGGATATGCCCGGTCGCATTCATCACGGCGGCAAAACCCTGCGCGGCAATCATAATGAAGCCGACCATCGCCATCATCTTGATGCCTTCGCCGAATACGTCGTTTGCCTTGTCGCGGTTGATGACCCCCAACATCATAAATACGGCGAAACCGAGCATCGCGCCCAACACCAGCGAGTCTTCATACATCAACTGGATGGCAAAGCATACGGCAATGGCGGCGGCGGCGGCCAGGCTGCGGTAGGCGGACGGCTGCGGACGGTTTGCCGCATCGGCGTTGCCCGCCGTATCGGCATTGTTGCTTTGGTACAGGCGCGGTTTGCGGTAATGGACAAACGCCAGCAGGAGTCCGGCCAGCATTCCCAACGCGGGAATCGCCATTGCCGCCATCACGTTGATGTTTTTCACATCAAGCTGCGGCGCGGCGGAATGGATGTTGCCCAACAGGATTTCGTTCAAAAAAATCGCGCCGAAGCCGTAAGGCAGGAACATATAAGTCGTAACCAGCCCGAAAGTGATGACGCACGCAATCAGGCGGCGGTCGATTTTCAGGCGGTTGAACACCAAAAGCAGCGGCGGAACAATCATCGGGATAAAGGCAATGTGGATGGGGATGATGTTCTGACTCATAATGCCCATCACAAGGATGATGGAAAGCAGCAGCCATTTGACCGCGCCCTCGCCCGAACGCACGCTGTCGGGCATACCGCCCCGGTTCAGCTTGCGGACGACCGCGCCGGCAAGCTGCTGCGGCAGGCCGGAATGGGTAATCGCCATTGCAAACGCGCCGAGCATCGCATAAGAAAGCGCAATCTTCGCACCGCCTTCCAAACCTTTGTTGAACACGGGGATAATCCCCGCCTGACTGACCTGACCCGCCGCATCGGCAATGTTTTGCAGCGGCATACCCGCCACCGCGCCGCCGACAAACGCGCCGACCGTCAGGCTCAATACCACGTGCACGCGCGACAGCGACAGCACCAGCATAACGATTACGGCAACTACGACTGCATTCATTGTTTATCGCTCCAAACCTATAAATGTTTACATATCGAAACACATCATAACCCAATAACGGGAAACCCGCCAATTTTGCAAACAATTATTTCAAATGCTTCATATACTTCCCCAGCGTAACCCTGTCCAAACCCGCCAAATCCGGCAGGGTTTCCACTCCTGAAAAACCATTCTCCGCCAACACGCCGCGCACCGCCGCGCCCTGATCGAAACCGTGTTCCAACAACAAAAAACCACCTTCCGCCAAACGGTCGGGCGCGCCTTGAGCCAAGGTACGGATGCAGCTTAGGCCGTCTGAAAAGTCGGTCAGCGCGATTTGCGGCTCAAACCGCAAATCGCCTTGCGACAAATGTTTATCGCCGTTTTCGATATAGGGCGGGTTGGACACGATGATGTCCCATTTCCCTTCAGACGGCATATCGGTGTCGAACCACGAACCGTGTGCAAATTCGACCCGCGCGCCCAAATCCGCCGCATTTTTCCGCGCCGTTTCAAGGGCGGGCGGGCTGATGTCGGATGCGCGCACAAACGCATCGGGGCGTTCGAGCGCGACGGTTACGGCAACCGCGCCGCTGCCCGTCCCCAAATCCCACACGCGCCCGTTTTCGGGCAGGCGCGCCAATACGGCTTCGACCAAATGTTCGGTTTCGGGGCGCGGAATCAGCACGTTCGGGTTAACGGCGAAACGCCGTCCGTAAAACTCGCGCCAGCCCAACAAATAGGCAACCGGCTCGCCGTTCAGACGGCGTTGCGCCAGCCTGTCCGCCCGCTGTCGGACTTCGTCCGGCATTTCTTCCCCGCCCCGCGTCAACAACTGCACGCGCGTATATTCCGAAACATATTGCAACAGCATTCTTGCTTCAATTTTAGGCAGTTTTGACAAGCCCAACCATTCGTCAAACGTCATTTTTTATCCCGTCTGCCGCCGATGCGGCTCGAACATTTTTTCCGGCTTTGCGGCACGCTGATTCAAAAAATATCATTTTGCATTGAAATTATATAATAAAGAAAAACACCTTATCGCCGTTTCAATACCGTAGGAATTTATCCGAATAACAGAAACGCTCCGCCGTCATTCCCACAAAAACGGTCATCCGGAAACATAAGGCTGAAGCGTTTTATCTGGAATGACGATTTGGAAGTTTCCCGAAATTCAAAAACAGGCAAAAACGGACGAACTTGATTTCCGTACACGCAAGAATGATAAAATAAATAAATAAATAAATAAATAAATAAAACAATGATATAGTTGATTTTTCCTTTGAATTTGCAATATTTTCGGCGGCTGAAAAAAATCCGCACCCGCCTTCAAATGCGGATACGGATTTTCTTGTCAAACAAACTTATTCCGCCAACAATTCTTCCGGTTTGACTTTCTCGCCATACACGGGCAAGAGGGTTTTTTCATAGGCGGCTTTCAGACGGCCGTCTTTTTTCATGGCGGCGATTTCGCCGTTGACCCAATTCAGGAGGTCGGCGTTGCCTTTTTGAACGGCGGGGGCGATAAATTCGGCGGGGCCGAGGTTGCCGATGGCGACTTCAAAATCCGGGTTTTCTTTCGCCCACGCCCACAGCAGGGCGTTGTCGTGCGCGAGTGCTACGCCGCGGCCGTCTTTCAGCGCGTCGAAGGTTTCGGTGTTTTGGTCGAATTTCAACAGCTTGACTTCGGGATGGCTTTTGGTGAAGAAGGCGTCGGCGGTCGTGCCTTTGTTGACCAGCAGGGTTTGGTCTTTCAGTTGCGCGATGTCGGTAATCGGTTTGCCTTTGGGGGAAACCACGCCCAACGCCACTTTCATATAGGGATCGGCGAAATCAACGGCTTCGGCGCGTTCGGGGGTTTGGGTGAAGTTGGCGAGGATGAGGTCGACTTTGCCGGAACGGACGTATTCGACGCGGTTTGCGGCCTCGGTCAGGACGAATTCGACTTTGTCGGGGCTGCCGAGCAGGTCTTTGGCCAGGTCTTTGGCGATTTCAACGTCAAAGCCTTGGTTTTTGCCATTGGCGTCAACATAGCCGAACGGAGGTTTGTCGCCGAATACGCCGATACGGATGACGCCTTTTTCTTTGATGGCGGCAACGGTTGCCGCGCCGCTGCTTTGTGAAGATTGGGCATCGCCGGAGCCGCCTCCGCAAGCAGTCAGGCCGATGGCGATGGCGGCGGAGGCGAGGAGGGCTTTGAATTTGGCATTCAATTGCATGAGTGTTTCCTTTTCAAATGTTTGGTTGAAAGTGGAGGCCGTCTGAAAAAGGGTTCGGACGGCCTGAAAATAAAATCAGTAGTCCATGCCTGCCAAGAATTGGCGGGCGCGTTCGCTTTTGGGGGCGGAGAAGAAGGTTTCGGGGTCGGTCGATTCGACGATGCCGCCTTTGTCCATGAAGACGATGCGGTCGGCAACTTTGCGGGCAAACCCCATTTCATGGGTTACGATGAGCATGCTCATGCCTTCGCGGGCGAGTTCTAAAACCACTTCCAAGACCTCGCGCACCATTTCGGGGTCGAGTGCGGCGGTGATTTCGTCCAGCAGGATGACTTCCGGATTCAGGCACAGGGCGCGGACAATGGCGATGCGTTGTTTCTGTCCGCCGGAGAGTTCGCGCGGATAGGCGTTTTTGCGGTCGAGCAGGCCGACGCGTTCCAACAGTTTGTCGGCTTGTGCCTCTGCTTCGGCACGGTTGCAGTTTTGTACTTTCAACGGGCCTAAGAGGATGTTTTCGATGACGGTCATGTGGGCAAACAGTTCGTAGCTTTGAAAGACCATACCGACTTTTTGCCGGGCGGTTTGCCAGGAAACGTCTTTGCCGAATTCGCCGACACCATCCATCACGATGCTGCCGCCTTGGTGCGGCTCCAAACCGTTAACGCAGCGCAGGAGGGTGGATTTGCCGCAGCCGGACGGGCCCAGCAGTACGATGACTTCGCCTTTTTCCAAGTCCAAGTCTAAGGATTGGATGGCGGTTACGTTGCCGTATTGTTTGTGCAGGTTGCGGATGCTCAGTAAAGCCATGTCAGTGTTCCCATTTTTGTTCAAGTTTTGCCGCCAGTAGCGACAGCGGCCAGCAACAGAAGAAATACAGCATAAAAATCAGGCCGTAAACCCAAAATGAAGCATTGGGCTGCGTCAGCAAAGAGTTTTCGATGATTTGCTGGCCGACTTTGACGACTTCGATGACGCCGATAAGCGAGGCGAGCGAGCTGGTTTTGATCATGCGCGTAAACAGATTGACAGCACCGGGCAATACGCGGCGGATGCTTTGCGGCAGCTCGATGTAGCGGAATACCTGCCCGCGACTCAAGCCGAGTGCCAGGCCTGATTCGACCTGGTGTTTTTCAATCGATTCCAATGCGCCGCGGACCAAATCGCCCATTTCGGCGATGCCCCACATGGTAAATACCCAGACGCAGACCCAAAATCCGTCGATGTGGATGCTTGTCCAGACGGATAGGCCGAAATACAGGCCGAACAGCCACACTAAAATCGGCACGATTCGGATGGTTTCGAGATAAAACCGTCCGACAAAACGGATGAGCCGGTTGCGCGAACGTAAAACTAAGCCGAACAGCGTGCCCAATACGCAGGAGGCGGCAACGGAGGCTAGGGAAATCTGCGCCGTCAGCAGCAGGCCTTCGCCCAAGCGCGCCGCGTTTTGTCCTTCAAACAGCCAGTCAAACACCATATTTTGCACTCCGTACGCGGTTTTCTGCCCAGCGCGCCAGAAGCGAAACGGGCAGAAGGATGATCAGGTAGCTAGCAAACAGCAGGAACAATGCCTCGTTGGTTTTATAGTCCATGCCGATGATGTCTTTGGTAACGAACAACAATTCTGCAATGCCGACCGCGCTGACGATAGATGTTTCTTTCATCAAAAACAATACGTTTGCACCAATAGCAGGAACGGCGACCGCCCAAGCCTGAGGCAATTCGACATAGCGGAATACTTGAAAGCGGCTCAAACCGATGGCCTTACCCGCTTCGACCTGCCCTTTAGGCACGGCGAGGATGCCGGCACGGACGGCTTCCGCCATATAGCTTGCGCCCAAAAAAACCAGCGCGATTACGCCGCAGGTGAAACCGTCCCATTTGATGCCCATTTTCGGCAGGCCGTAATACAGGAAAAACAATTGAATCAGCAGGGGCGTATTGCGCGACAGCTCGATATAGGCGCGCGCCAATGCGTAGAAGGGGCGGATGCGGTATGCCGTTACCACGGCGACGGGCAGGCCGAACAGCAACGACAAAACAACGCCGTAAACGGACAATTCCAACGTCAGCTTTGCCGCATCGGCGAATTTGGGTGCGGCATCGATTAAATAAGGCCAGTTCATCAGAATCAGAAATCAGCTTAACGAAAGGCGGTATTTTAATGAACTTGTAAGATAATGTTAAAGAATGCTTAGGAATATCAAACATCGGAAAAAAGAATAAGGCGATGCCGTCTGAAGCCTTCAGACGGCATCGTGCCGGATTCCGCGTCAGATTGCGCTGCCGCCGACGGTCAGTCCGGCATCAATCCGCAAAGTCGGCTGCCCCACGCCGACAGGGACGCTCTGCCCTTCTTTGCCGCACACGCCGACACCGCTGTCCAACGCGGTATCGTTGCCTATCATCGAAACGTGTTTCAGCACTTCGGGGCCGTTGCCAATAATGGTCGCACCTTTGACAGGATATTGCAGTTTGCCGCCTTCGACCCACCACGCTTCGGATGCGCTGAAGACAAATTTGCCGCTGGTAATGTCCACCTGTCCGCCGCCGAAGTTGACGGCGTAAATGCCCTTGTCAATGGACGCGATAATTTCTTCCGGCTCATAGCCGCCGTTTTCCATAAAGGTATTGGTCATGCGCGGCATAGGAACGGAGGCGTAGCTTTCTCGGCGACCGTTGCCGGTCGATTGCGTACCCGTCAGGCGGGCGTTGGTTTCGTCCTGCATATAGCCGACCAAGATGCCGTCTTCAATCAATACGGTGCGGCGTGTTTCGTTGCCTTCATCGTCGATATTGAGCGAACCGCGTCTGTCGGCAATATCGCCTTGATCCACAACGGTAACGCCTTTGGCAGCCACGCACTCGCCAATTCGGCCGGAGAAAACGCTGGTTTCTTTGCGGTTGAAATCGCCTTCCAAACCATGTCCGACCGCTTCGTGCAACAACACGCCCGGCCAGCCGTTGCCCAAAACGACGGTCATTTCTCCGGCGGGCGCGGGGCGGGATTCGAGGTTGGTGAGTGCCTGTTTGACGGCGGCATCGACAAACTGCCGCACCAAGTTTTCATCGAAATAAGCCAAATCGTAGCGTCCGCCGCCGCCCGCGCTGCCCTGTTCGCGGCGTTCGCCCTGTTTGGCGATAACGGTAACGTTCAGACGCACCATCGGGCGGATGTCGGCAGCGTGTTTACCGTCCAAACGGGCGATGTACACCATGTCGTATTCGCAGGTCAGCCCCGCCATCACTTGCACGATACGCGGATCGGCGGCTTTGGCGATTGCTTCCACTTTGTTCAACAGCGCGACTTTGGCGGCGGAATCGAGGCCGGCAATGGGGTCGGACGCGGAACAAACCGGCTTGCCGCGCGTTTCAGACGGCATTTTGGCGGACACCTTGCCGCCTGCCGCCCCAATCGCGCGGACGGCGCGGGCGGAACGGTTGATCGAATCGATACACAGGCTGTCGGCGTAGGCAAAAGCAGTTTTATCGCCCGAAACGGCGCGCACGCCCACGCCCTGATCGATTTGGAAGCTGCCCGATTTGACGATGCCCTCTTCCAAATGCCAGCTTTCATAAGCGGTGCGCTGGCAGTAGATGTCGGCATAATCGACGTGGTGCGCGCCGATGATGCACAGACTTTTGGCGAGCAGTTCGGGGGAAAGGCGGTTGGCTTCGAGCAGCCGTGCCTGTACGGCGGAATAGGTCGGATGCATAGTGTCGGCGCATAAAAAATCAGGGGCTTGATTATACGGCATTTGTTATGGAAATGCGCCGTGCCGCCGAAAATGTTAAGAATTTTGCCAACGCACGTTGCTTTGTGTAAACTTAAAGCCTTCTTGTCGGAGTGCCGCCCATCGCCGGGCGGCTGAGATTGCGAAAGCAAAATCCGTAGAACCTGTCGGGGTAATGCCTGCGTAGGAAACAAAACCTCCCCGCCCTTTCGGGCTTCCGTTCCCTTTTCCGCACTTCCCCGCCCCGTTTTCATGTTTTTTAAGGACTTGATATGTCGGGCAATGCCTCCTCTCCTTCATCTTCCGCCGCCATCGGGCTGATTTGGTTCGGCGCGGCGGTATCAATTGCCGAAATCAGCACGGGCACACTGCTCGCCCCCTTGGGCTGGCAACGCGGTTTAGCGGCACTGCTGCTCGGCCATGCCATCGGCGGCATATTGTTTTTCGCGGCGGCATATATCGGCGCATTCATGCAAAAAAGCGCGATGGAAAGCATACGCCTGTCGTTCGGCACAGGCGGTTCCGTCTTATTTTCGGCGGCGAACGTGCTGCAACTGGTCGGCTGGACGACCGTCATGATTTATTCGGGTGCGGCGGCAAGTTCCGCACTGGGCAAAATGCTCTGGCAAAACGGATCGTTTTCCTGGTGGGCTTTTGCCAACGGCGCGCTGATTGTCTTGTGGCTGGTTTTCGGCGCACGCAAAACAGGCTGGCTGAAAACCGGTTCGATGGTGCTGATGCTGTTGGCGGTTCTGTGGCTGAGTGCCGAAGTCTTTTCCACGGCAGGCAGCACCGCCGCACAGGTTTCAGACGGCATGAGTTTCGGAACGGCAGTCGAACTGTCCGCCGTCATGCCGCTTTCCTGGCTGCCGCTGGCCGCCGACTACACACACCAAGCACGCCGCCCGTTTGCGGCAACCCTGACGGCAACGCTCGCCTATACGCTGACGGGCTGCTGGATGTATGCCTTGGGTTTGGCAGCGGCGTTGTTCACCGGAGAAACCGATGTGGCAAAAATCCTGTTGGGCGCGGGCTTGGGCATAACGGGCATTCTGGCAGTCGTCCTGTCGACCGTTACCACCACTTTTCTCGATGCGTACTCCGCCGGCGTAAGTGCCAACAATATTTCCGCCAAACTTGCGGAAACACCCGTCGCCATTGCCGTCGCCGTTGTCGGCACACTGCTTGCCGTCCTCCTGCCCGTTACCGAATATGAAAACTTCCTGCTGCTTATCGGCTCGGTATTTGCGCCGATGGCGGCAGTTTTGATTGCCGACTTCTTCGTCTTAAAACGACGGGAGGAAGTAAAAGGCTTTGATGTTGTCGGACTGGCCTTATGGCTGACCGGCTTTATCCTCTACCGCTCCCTGCTGTCGGCAGGCTGGGAAAGCAGCATCGGCCTGACCGCGCCCGTAATGATTGCTACCGCCATTGCCACCATATCGGTACGCCTACCGTTTAAAAAATTATCCGACATACAAAGGAACCCGTCATGACCCGTATCGCCATCCTCGGCGGCGGCCTCTCGGGAAGGCTGACCGCACTGCAACTTGCAGAACAAGGTTATCAGATTGCACTTTTCGACAAAGGCACCCGCCAAGGCGAACACGCTGCCGCCTATGTTGCCGCCGCCATGCTCGCACCTGCGGCAGAAGCGGTCGAGGCAACGCCCGAAGTCATCAAACTGGGCAGGCAGAGTATCCCGCTTTGGCGCGGCATCCGATGCCGTCTGAACACGCACACGATGATGCAGGAAAACGGCAGCCTGATTGTGTGGCACGGGCAGGACAAGCCATTATCCAGCGAGTTCGTCCGCCATCTCAAACGCGGCGGCGTGGCAGATGACGAAATCGTCCGTTGGCGCGCCGACAACATCGCCGAACGCGAACCGCAACTCGGCGGACGTTTTTCAGACGGCATCTACCTGCCGACCGAAGGCCAGCTCGACGGGCGGCAAATATTGTCTGCACTTGCCGACGCTTTGGACGAACTGAACGTCCCCTGCCATTGGGAACACGAATGCGCCCCCGAAGACCTGCAAGCCCAATACGACTGGCTGATCGACTGTCGCGGCTACGGCTCAAAAACCGCTTGGAACCAAGCCCCCGAGCACACCAGCACCCTGCGCGGCATACGCGGCGAAGTGGCGCGGGTTTATACGCCCGAAATCACGCTCAACCGCCCCGTGCGCCTGCTGCACCCGCGTTATCCGCTCTACATCGCTCCGAAAGAAAACCACGTCTTCGTCATCGGTGCGACCCAAATCGAAAGCGAAAGCCAAGCCCCTGCCAGCGTGCGTTCCGGGCTGGAACTTTTATCCGCGCTTTATGCCGTCCATCCTGCCTTCGGTGAAGCCGACATCCTCGAAATCGCTACCGGCCTGCGCCCCACGCTCAACCACCACAACCCCGAAATCCGCTACAGCCGCGCCCAACACCTGATTGAAATCAACGGCCTTTTCCGCCACGGCTTTATGATTTCCCCCGCCGTAACCGCCGCCGCCGTCAGATTGGCGGTTGCCCTGTTTGACGGAAAAGACGCACCCGAACGTGATGAAGAAAGCGGTTTGGCGTATATCGGAATCTGACTGCCATCGGCATTAAAACAATCGTAGGTCGGGCATTCACGCCCGACAAACCGAAACATAAAAATGCCGTCTGAAAGGAACCCCATGACCTTCCCCCCCTTGAAATCCCCACTCAAATTCTACGCCGTCGTTCCCACCGCCGATTGGGTGGAGCGCATGGTCAAAGCAGGTGCCGACACGGTGCAACTGCGCTGCAAAACCCTGCACGGCGATGAATTGAAACGCGAAATCGCCCGCTGCGTCGCCGCCTGCCGTGGCAGCCGCACGCAGCTTTTCATCAACGACCACTGGCGTGAAGCGATCGAAGCGGGCGCATACGGCGTGCATCTCGGACAAGAAGACATGGACACCGCCGACCTTGCCACCATCGCCGCCGCCGGTTTGCGCTTGGGTTTGAGTACGCACTCCGTCGCCGAACTCAACCGCGCCCTGTCCGTACACCCCAGCTACGTCGCCAGCGGCGCGATTTTCCCGACCACGACCAAGCAAATGCCCACCGCCCCGCAAGGCTTGGACAAACTGCGCGAATACGTCAAACAGGCAGGCGGCACGCCCGTCGTCGCCATCGGCGGTATCGACTTGAACAACGCCCGAGCCGTACTCGCCACCGGCGTTTCCTCACTCGCCGCCGTCCGCGCTGTAACCGAAGCGGCAAATCCCGAAGCGGTGGTTAAAGCGTTTCAGACTTTGTGGGATGAATAATGAATGAGGTCGTCTGAAAATAATAAAGTCTAAAACCAGACGTACCAGATAATATATTTACAGAGGAATTTATTTTTTATTTTATTCATTTTTATCATATTTTAAAATTTTAAAAAGATACATAAGGAGCAATTTGATAACAATGAAACCAAGAGAGTTATGTGAAAAAGCATGGCAAGAAATAGCAAGTAAATTTCCTGATTTTAAGATAATTTCTAAAGGGCAGAAATTAAAGAGAGTATCTAAAAATAGGGATATTACATTTGAAATCTATTTTCAGGCTGATAGGCACAATTATCAATGTAGCGTGCAATTTATTCCACATATCGCCATTTACTCAAAAGATATGAAAAAGGCAAATATCAATAATGGTTTTATATATGGCGGAGAGTTAGGGAGTTTGATAAATAGAAAACCTTGGACTTGGTGGCAGTTAGCAGGAGCAAGCTATAAATATACGGTAGAGGATGTTAGCAAACTCATAAGGGAGCATATAATACCGTTATTTGACGATTTTGAGGACACAGAAACCAATATTAAAAAAATTATAAATGAGGATATGAATGACTATAATTTATTGTATTACATCTATTATTTTAGCGGAAAAGCTAAGGCGCAGCAGTATTTTAATAAAATAATCAAAAAAGACAAATTAAGAAAAAAGTATATTGGTTTTTATAATTCTTTGAATGAATTACCAAAGGAAAGCATTTCATTAGACATATGTGAATTTGTTGGAGATACTATGATTAAATTTGCCTATATTAATGGGATTGAAATAGAAAAATAATAAATAATTGAACATAAAAATATTAATGGACACAAATGTTGCAGGTTCGCTTGCAACCCAACATTTACAAAGGTCGTCTAAAAACCTCTATAAACACCGAAATATCGAGAAACCATGAACATCATCTTAAACGGCGAACCCGCCGAACTTCACTGCACGACCGTTGCCGACCTCATCGCCCAAACCGCGCCGCAACAGCCTTTTGCCGTGGCGGTCAACACCGTTTTCGTCCCCAAAGGCGCGTATGCGGAAACGGTTTTAAACGAAAGCGACAAAATCGACATCGTCCGCCCCGTCGTCGGCGGCTGAATGCCGTCTGAACCCCCAAAGGCACGCCTCCGGCTTTCAGACGGCATCGCGCCCGACAACCATATCAAGGAACCCATTATGCTCACCCTGTACGGCGAAACTTTCCCTTCGCGGCTGCTGCTCGGCACGGCCGCCTACCCGACACCCGAAATCCTCAAACAATCCGTCCGTATCGCCCAACCCGCGATGATTACCGTCTCGCTGCGCCGCGCGGGAAGCGGCGGTGAGGCGCACGGGCAGGGATTTTGGTCGCTGCTTCAAGAAACCGGCGTGCCCGTGCTGCCCAACACCGCCGGCTGCCAAAGCGTGCAGGAAGCGGTTACGACGGCGCAGATGGCGCGCGAAGTGTTTGAAACCGATTGGATCAAGCTCGAACTCATCGGCGACGACGACACCTTGCAGCCTGACGTGTTCCAGCTTGTCGAAGCGGCGGAAATCCTGATTAAAGACGGCTTCAAAGTGCTGCCTTATTGCACCGAAGACCTGATTGCCTGCCGCCGCCTGCTCGATGCGGGCTGTCAGGCGTTGATGCCGTGGGCGGCCCCCATCGGCACGGGTTTGGGCGCGGTTCATGCTTATGCGCTAAAAGTCCTGCGCGAACGCCTGCCCGACACGCCGCTGATTATCGATGCGGGCTTGGGTTTGCCCTCACAGGCGGCGCAAGTGATGGAATGGGGTTTTGACGGCGTATTGCTGAATACCGCCGTTTCCCGCAGCGGCGATCCGGTCAATATGGCGCGCGCCTTCGCACTCGCCGTCGAATCCGGACGGCTGGCATTTGAAGCCGAACCGGTCGAAGCGCGCACCAAAGCGCAAGCGAGTACGCCGACAGTCGGACAGCCGTTTTGGCATTCGGCGGAATATTGGAAAGGGTAGCGAAATGCCGTCTGAACGGTTCAGACGGCATCGCGGCTCAAAACGGCGGCAGCCTGAAACGGACAAACCGCCATTCCCCGGCACACGGCTTTGTCGTGAGGAACAGGGAAACCAGCCGGAAAACCTTGCCGCCCACCCCGATGCCGCAACCAAAGAAACACCCGGCCTCCACGGTGTGCAGGCTGCCGCGCAAGCCCCAAGTACAACAACAGAAGAAGCGTTTTGTTGTTGTTTGAATACATTTAAAAATACCTAAAGCCGTCCGTAAGCCTTCATCCGCAACGGTTTCACCGCTTTTACATCCCCGAATGACAACCCTGTCCGCGCCAAATCGGACGGATGTTCAAACACAGGCAACCTTATTTCCGTCAGGCACGAAGCCCTCAGCTATGCCTGCCGACCCCGATTTGTCCGGCACAATGAAAGTTTGCCGACCCGAATCACAAACATCGGCGTATAGGTTAATTTGTTTATTTTTCATTGTATTACAAAAAATCCGCATTTATTTTTAATTTTTTATTGATAATTATTATTATTAGCGTATAATCAAAACCACTCGGAAGTCGTCAATTCCGAACCATTAAACACCATATTTCCCCATCATCACTTTCACACTTGGAGTCGGCATATACGAGACATACATTCCCTTTTTATATATCAGATACTCAAAACCGAAATGCCAAACCCACCTTCGCGGTGGGTTTGGCATTTATTGTCCGGCTTTCGCGCCTATTTGCAAGACTTGAGGCTCAGTTTGCCGTATGGGGACGTGATTTTACGGATTTCGTCCGCATCGGCGGCATTCACGCCGGTAAACAAAACCGTCATACGCGACACGCTCAAAGAATCGTCCTGCCGGCCGGTTTCCGCAGCGCGTTCAACAATATGCGCCCCACCAAATCCTGCGCCGGCAAGCCGGTTTTGCAGGGCTTGGGCGTTTTCCCGGCTGTTGCCGACACCCAAACTCAATGCGCCGTCAAACGGTATGGGGTTGAAACCTTTGGCAGACAGCTCCGCCGCCTGATTTTCGGCATCGGCGGAAACGGGCAGGACGACGCGATAGGTTTTGTCGGTAGGTTTGGCTTTGGCGGTACGTTTTTCAACGCTCCTGCTGGCAACGTGCGACCATTTGCCCAAAAGCCCTTTGATGCGGTGGTAGTCGTCTTCGTCCATCGTGAGGCTTGCCTGCGCGGCGCATGAGGTATCCGCCGTACTGTTTTCACGTTCCGCCTGCGCCTTTTCGGCGGCGAGTTTTTCGCGGCGGGCTTTTTCCTCGCGCTGTTTTTTCTCCTTCAGTTTTTTCTGTTCCGCTTCTTTTTGCAGGCGCAACTGTTCCGCCTGTTCTTCGGTCAGGATGTCGCCCGGTTTGAGCAGTGCGGCCGTATCCTCCCCGGATGCCGCCGCATTGCCGGTGGGGGGCGTTGCGGGGGGCGTGTTTTCGGCGGCCCGGTTTTCCGGCACGCCGCCCGCCACTTTAACGGCCAATTTATAACCCACCGTGCCGCCGAATACGGCAATATTGAGTACCGCCAAAAGGGTGAAGAGCCATTTCATCAGAATTTCCTCAATGTTTGAAACCCCGCCCGCCCGGGCGGCAGTCTGTCGGGCGGCAGAATCCGGATGGATTCGGACGGATGCCGCCCCGTGTTGAAAAAGGGCATATTTTCTAAGCGTGTTCCGATTCCCCGCCTTCGGCGGCAATCAGGTTCAGCAGCCCGTGGATGACGAGGTTGTCCGCCACGCGCACGGTATTTTCCGCCGAAAATGCAGGCGGCAGGGCTTCGGCAACTTTCGCCGCGCCGCCGCCGGTAATGATGACATCGACAGGCTTGTCCGCGCCGTTTTTTTCTTTCAGACGGCAGTGCATCATCATAACCGAACCGCAAACCGCATCCATCATACCGCTTGCGATGGCGTTGCTTGTGGTGGTTGGGAAAGGATAACGCTTACCGGCGGGCCGGTTGAGGTTGGCGGTTCGGACGGCGAGCGATTCTTTCATCAGGTGGAAGCCGGGCATGATGGTTCCCCCGAGATAATGTCCGTCATCGGTGAGCGCGTCAACCGTTACCGCCGTGCCGCAACTGACGACGACGCAGGCGTTGCGGCTGAAGCGGCGGCTGCCCAAGGCGTTGAACCAGCGGTCGGAACCGTGTTCTTCGGGGTGGCGGTAGTGGTTGCGTATGCCCAAAGCCTGTGCGGAAGACGGCAGCCACTCGATTGTACTTGCGAGCTGTTCCTGAACCTGTGCCTTTTTTGATTCCCCGCACACGGCGCAACCGACAATACGGACGCGGTCATCCGCCCTTTCCGCCCACTCCGCGCCCAAACGGGACAAATCACGGTACGGTGCACGGCTGACTGCTGTAAATATGCCGTTTTCCACCCATGCCCACTTGAGCTGGCTGTTGCCGCCATCCAACAGCAGAAAACGTTCCGAATCCCGCCGCTTCGACACGGAAACCGGCCTGTCGTCGGGCCGCAGGCTGATTTCGCCACTGACGACCGTCTGTTCGCCCTCTGCCGTTTCCAAGTGCAGAACGCCTTGTCCGTCCACACCTTTAACCGTGCCTTCGCACACGGTTTCGCCGTCGCGCAAAAGCAAAACTGCCTTACCGTGGTCGCGGTTGGCAGCCTGATATTCCGCCACAAAAGGCGCAAATCCATCCCACGCATATTGCAACAACACCGCATCAAGTTCCGCAAGCAATGTTTCCAGCAACACGGCGGCATCGGCATTGCCCCGCCGCGATGCCGTCTGAAACAGCGATTGCACCGACGCGGCGTTTTCCACTTCCTTGGGCAGCACGAAATTGATGCCGATACCGACCACGGCAACCGTTTTACCGCCCATCCTGACCGTTTCAATCAGAATACCGCCCAATTTGTCGCGTCCGACGACCAAATCGTTTGGCCACTTGATTTGCGTTTCCAAACCCAAACGCCCCAAAGCGCGCCGACACGCCACTGCCGCAGCAGGCGACAGCGAACCCAATTCATACTGCGGCCGGTCAAACACCCAGCCGAAACTGAACATCAGGCACTCGCCCAAACGGTGCGACCACTTCCGCCCCTGCCGCCCCCTGCCCTTACTTTGCAGGTGGGTCACGCATACGGTTTTGTGCGCCTTGTCCGGCGCAATCCGCACCAATTCCAGTATCTCGTCATTGCTGGACGCGCACTCGTGTTTCAATGCCGTCTGAAAACCCGACCTTTCCCCCAACGCGCGCAAACCTTCGGCATCGAAAACCGCCAAAGGGCGCACCAGCCGCCAATAGCCGTCGTGTTGGCGTAACAGCCCGCGTATGTGCGCCGGCATCTGCTGCCAAAAACCGTTGAGCTGCTGCGGCTTCATGTCCGCCACACGCGCCAGTTGCGAGACGTGTTGCGGCAAACCGTCGGCAAGCTCCGCCAACACCCGCCAGTGCGAAGGCTTCAAAACCGTCATTTTCCACCCTCTGCCGCACGGATTTTTGCCAAAGTCTTCGTCGTCGAAGTCTGGTGCAGAAACGGAATTGAAAACACCTTGCCGCCGCGCGCCAACGTTTCCACTGCTCCGACAATCTTATCCACGGCCCAATCGCCGCCCTTGACCAAAATCTCAGGTTTGACCGCCTCGATCAACGCCGCCGGCGTATCCTCGTCAAACCACGTTACCAAATCCACACTTTCCAACGCGGCGGCAACGGCAGCACGGTTCTCCAAAGGATTAATCGGGCGGTCGCCGCCCTTGCCCAAACGCCGCACCGAAGCATCGGTATTCAACGCCAGCACCAACGCGCCCCCCATCGAACGCGCCTGCGCCAGATAAGTAACATGACCGCGATGAAGGATGTCGAAACAACCGTTGGTAAACACCAGCGGGCGCGGCAACAACGCCAAACGCGCCGCCAACGCCTCGGGCGGACAGATTTTCGATTCAAAATCAGGGACAGACCAATGGCCAACCATCAAAGCCTCCGACAGAAACCATAAAAGACAGAAAAACCTACATGATACAGAAGCATATACGAAAGGCAAAGCCGAAGGCGCAAATGCCGTCTGAAGCGGTTTCCGTATGACCGGCCCAGCTTTCAGACGGCATACCGCCGCACCGGTACGACGGTGCGGACAGTACGCGCAAACGGAAAAAGACCCGTACCGAAAAGTACGGGCCTTTATCTGGGGTGGCTGATGGGGCTCGAACCCACGACAACCGGAATCACAATCCGGGGCTTCTACCAACTGAGCTACAGCCACCATAAAAACGGTTTTCAATCAAATTCTTGGCACGCCCGACAGGAATCGAACCTGTAACCCCCGACTTAGAAGGTCGGTGCTCTATCCGGTTGAGCTACGGGCGCTCATGCCGATTCGTGCTGATTGATTGGTCGGGGCGGTGGGATTCGAACTCACGACCCTCTGCTCCCAAAGCAGATGCGCTAACCGGGCTGCGCTACGCCCCGACTTGAAGAAGCGAACTATACAGCTCAGGGAAAAATGCGTCAACATTTATTTTCAAAACACCAAGATGAAAAATATAGTTTTTTGATTTGAAAAAATATTTAATCCGTCCAAACAGCCGTATTTTATTTCAGAGGAAATTTATTTTCGGCATCCTGCTGTAAAAACAAACGGAAAATGCGATAATTTTCAGCATTTTCTACCTGTTTAAACAAAAGGACGGATATGTCGGCACAACTGATCAACGGTAAAGAAGTTTCGCAAAAACGCCTGCAGGCGGTTGCCGAAGCGGTGGCGCAACGCCAACAGGACAATCTGCACACGCCTTGCCTGGCCGTGGTTTTGGTCGGAGGCGACCCTGCCAGCGCGGTTTATGTCCGCAACAAGAAAACCGCCTGCCAAAAATGCGGCATCAAATCACTGTCTTACGAACTGCCCGAATCAACATCGCAGGAAGAACTGTTGGCACTGGTCGACCGCCTGAATGCCGATTCCGAAGTAGACGGTATTCTTGTTCAGCTTCCACTGCCGAAGCACCTCGACAACCAGGCGGTTTTGGAACGTATTTCGCCGGATAAGGACGTGGACGGCTTCCATCCTTACAATGTCGGCAGGCTGGCGGTCAAAATGCCGCTGATGCGCCCGTGTACGCCCAAGGGCGTGATGACGCTTTTGGAGGTTTACGGCATTGATCCGAAGGGGAAAAAAGCGGTCGTGGTCGGTGCGTCGAATATCGTCGGCCGCCCGCAGGCTTTGGAACTGCTGCTGGCGCGCGCAACGGTAACGGTCTGCCACAGTGCGACCAAAAATCTTGCCGATGAAGTTGCCGCCGCCGATATTTTGGTGGTCGGCGTGGGCATTCCGAACTTTGTCAAAGGCGAATGGATCAAACCCGGCGCGGTCGTTATCGATGTGGGCATCAACCGTTTGGACGACGGCAGCCTGTGCGGCGACGTGGAATTTGAAACGGCAAAAGAACGGGCGGCGATGATTACGCCCGTTCCCGGCGGCGTGGGTCCGATGACGATTGCCACATTGATGGAAAACACCCTGCACGCGGCTTCGCTGCACGATGCTTGAGCGGTTCTGAAGATAAAAATGCCGTCTGAAAGGCTTTCAGACGGCATTTTGCCGTGTCCGTTTATTTGGGCAGCTTGACGACAACCGTATCCGCCAGTATGTCGTAAAGCGTGCGGCGGTCGCGTTTGACCATAAAGAGCAGGACAAAGTTGGCAAGGAATGCCAGCAGGTTGATGGCGTTTTCCCCGTTGTCACCTACTGCAAGACCGATAACGGCGGCAATAATGGCAACCAAAACCGACCATGCGATTTCGCGTACCAAAACCGTACCGACAAAACCGGGATTACGTCCGTCGGTTTTCAACACGCGGATTCTCATGATTTTCTTACCCAATGACTGCCCGTCCCGACTCATATAGTAGATTTGAACGACGGTATAAACCAAAATGCCCGCCAGTCCTACCCAAAAGGAAGTCATGCCCAAAAGCAGCCCGAATATTTCCTCACTACCGACAATCCTGCCTTCATTCTTGACGGCAAAGGCAATCAGTCCGACAAACGGAATCAGCAGAATCAAAAAGGTAAACAATTGGTTCAGCAGCGCGGCAAGTATCCGGTCGCCTGCGCCGGCAATTCCGACTTCAATTTCCTGCCCGTTGCGGTTGTCGGATACCGCGTCGGTGTAATCGTTTTTTTCTTCCATATCCGTTCCTGATAATCGTTCTTAAACAGATGGCATTCTACCGCCCTGCTGCTGCAAACGCCAATCCCAAAAAGAAAATTCGATAAAGAACTTTACATTTTCCCAATACGGCGTTAAAACGCTTCCTTTACGCAATACATAATTTTGTTAACGATTTTCCTCAAGGAGCAACACATGAAAGTAGGTTTCGTCGGCTGGCGCGGCATGGTCGGTTCGGTTTTGATGCAGCGTATGCAAGAAGAAAACGACTTCGCCCACATTCCCGAAGCATTCTTCTTTACCACTTCCAACGTCGGCGGCGCGGCACCTGATTTCGGTCAGGCGGCTAAAACATTATTGGATGCGAACGACGTTGCCGAGCTGGCGAAAATGGACATCATTGTCACCTGCCAAGGCGGCGATTACACCAAATCCGTATTCCAACCCCTGCGCGACAGCGGCTGGAACGGCTACTGGATTGACGCGGCGTCCTCACTGCGCATGAAAGACGACGCGATTATCGTCCTCGACCCTGTCAACCGCGATGTCATCGACAACGGTCTCAAAAACGGCGTGAAAAACTACATTGGCGGCAACTGCACCGTTTCCCTGATGCTGATGGCTTTGGGCGGCCTGTTCCAAAATGATTTGGTCGAATGGGCGACCAGCATGACCTATCAAGCCGCTTCCGGCGCGGGCGCGAAAAACATGCGCGAACTCATCAGCGGCATGGGCGCGATTCATGCCAAAGTGGCGGACGAGCTTGCCGATCCTTCCAGCGCGATTCTCGACATCGACCGCAAAGTGTCCGATTTCCTGCGCAGCGAAGACTATCCGAAAGCCAACTTCGGCGTACCGCTCGCCGGCAGCCTGATTCCGTGGATTGACGTGGACTTGGGCAACGGCCAGTCCAAAGAAGAATGGAAAGGCGGCGTGGAAACCAACAAAATCCTCGGTCGCAGCGGCAATCCGACCGTAATCGACGGCTTGTGCGTGCGCATCGGCTCTATGCGCTGCCACAGCCAAGCCATCACTCTGAAGTTGAAAAAAGACCTGCCCGTTTCCGAAATCGAATCCATCTTGGCAGGTGCAAACGACTGGGTGAAAGTCATCCCCAACGAAAAAGAAGCCAGCATCCACGAGCTGACTCCTGCCAAAGTTACCGGCACGCTGTCCATCCCTGTCGGACGCATCCGCAAACTGGGCATGGGCGGCGAATACATCAGCGCGTTCACCGTCGGCGACCAGCTCTTGTGGGGCGCGGCCGAACCGTTGCGCCGCGTATTGCGTATCGTGTTGGGCAGCCTGTAAGCCCTGTTTGAATGGAAATGCCGTCTGAATCCTGTTTCAGACGGCATTTTCCTTGCAACCCCAGCCGCCGAAATGCCCGATATGCGGACTTCCGGCTATGGTCGAAATTCCGATAAGGCAAGCGTTCACGCCAGCAACATTTCCTGCATCAGCTTCATACCCCACTGCCAGCCGCCGAGCATACCGTTCAAGCTGCCCGAATGAGGGGACAGCAAAAGGCGGGCGTTCCACAAATCCGCCTGTTTTTGCGCCCAACCGTGCGGCACGCCGCCGTGTTCGGACACCACCAATGCGGCACGGCAAGGACAGCGGACGCGTTGGAAAGTGTGCTCCGCATCGTCGGAGAAAATATCGGGATGCTGCGGCACAAGGATGATGTTGGCGATTTTCTTCCGGGTCAGGATGTCTGCCCGATACAGCCACGCCAAAAATGCGGCCGCGCCCGCTCCGTGTGCGACAACGGCGATATGCCTGCCCTGTATCCGTTCGAATGCCGTCTGAAGCCCTGCCTGCCATTCCCCTATGCTTTGACCGGCCGATGCTTCGGACATCTGCACGACGGGATAACTGACCGCCCAACGGTCTATCCACATCTGATCCTCTCCGGCATCGCGTATCAGCCAAAGCGTCAAATCTTCGAGTTCAAAACCCTGCATACCGCCCCACCTATTTCAGCAGGTCCCGGAGGGTAAAGGCGATGAGCAGCGAAGCGGGTACGCTCAATATGGCGCACACGGTCAGGCAGGCAAAAATATTCACCACCCGCCGCCAGCCTTTCCAACCCAAACATTTGGACGCAATCATCAGGCAGGGCAGGCAAATCAGCAGCCACACCAACGCCCATATCGGGTTTGCCTTGGTCGGCGCAAGCCAGCCCTGCATCCGCGCCAGCATAAATATCGCCCACACCGACATAGGCAGCACAAATGCCGCCACGACCCACGCCGCGCCTATTCCCGTTTTTCCGTCCACATTCCAATCATATTTACCCAAAACTTTATTCGGCAGCATAGTCATACTCCACGACCAGCGGCGCGTGGTCGGAAAATTTTTCGTCTTTATAAACGTGTGCGGACACGGCTTTGGCGGCAAGTTCGGGCGTAACCATCTGATAATCGATGCGCCACCCGACATCTTTCGCATACGCCTGTCCGCGGTTGCTCCACCAAGTGTAGCCCGGATTGTCGGGATAGAGCGTGCGCCACATATCCGTCCAGCCCAGCGTATGGATGACCTTGCCTATCCACTCGCGCTCTTCGGGCAGGAAGCCCGAATTTTTCTGATTGCCCTTCCAGTTTTTCAGGTCGATGTTTTGGTGGGCGATGTTCCAGTCGCCGCAGACGACAATGTCGCGTCCTTCGTTTTTCATCGCTTCGAGCATAGGGTAAAACGCATCGAGGAAACGGTATTTCACCTGCTGGCGTTCTTCCGCGCTGCTGCCGCTGGGCAAATAAAGCGAAATGACGCTCAACCTGCCGAAATCGCAACGCACAAACCGCCCTTCGCGGTCGAATTTTTCAATGCCCATGCCGATTTGCACGTTGTCGGGTTTGCGTTTGCTGTACACCGCCACACCGCTGTAACCGCGCTTCTCGGCGCAATGCCAATAGCCGTGCATCCCGTGCGGATTTTTCATATCGGCAGACAAATCAGCCTCCTGCGCTTTGAGTTCCTGCACGCAGACAATGTCCGCGCCCGATGCGGCGATGTATTCGTAAAATCCCTTTTTGTAGGCGGAGCGGATGCCGTTGACGTTGGCGGAAATGATTTTAAGCATAATAAAAATAAGTTCTCACAATGTTCCCATACACAAAGCGGCACCCGGTGCGCCGCCCGGCATTTCCCATTCGGCCCTGCCTGCTGAAAACGGCGGTGCTTCAAGCGGGAAATGCCGTCTGAAAACGGAAAAAGGGCAAAAGGCGGTACTTTTGCCCTTTCCGATACAGTTCAACCGCGCCGCCAAGTCGTACCGCCGGCGTTGTCTTCCAGAATGATTTTGTGTTCGTTCAGAAGGTCGCGGATGCGGTCGGACTCTGCCCAGTTTTTATCCGCGCGCGCTTGTTTGCGCCGTGCGATTAAGTCTTCGATTTCTTCGTTGGAGAGGCCGTCTGAAACCGCCCCGCCTTGCAGGAACTCAATCGGATCGCGTTGCAGCAGGCCGATGATGCCGCCCAAGGCTTTCAGGCAGCCGGCGAGGTGTGCATCGTTGGTTTTGTTCACTTCGCCTGCCAGTTCGAACAACACGGCGACGGCTTCGACCGTGCCAAAATCGTCGTTCATGGCGGCATAGAAGTGGCGGGTGTAGTCGTTGGCGTTTTCAGACAAATCAAACGCGGCGGCCGGCGTGTTTTTCAAGGTGGTGTATAGACGGGTCAACGCGCCTTTCGCGTCGTCCAAATGCGCGTCGGAGTAATTCAGCGGGCTGCGGTAGTGGGCGCGCAGGATGAAGAAACGCACGACTTCGGGGTCGTATTGTTTCAACACTTCGCGGATGGTAAAGAAGTTGCCCAACGATTTGGACATTTTTTCGCCGTCCACACGGATGAAGCCGTTATGCAGCCAGTATTTGACGTGGCTGGCGATACTTTGCCCGTGGTGGGTTTGCGCGTGGTCATGGCCGCAGGTATGCCCTGTCGCACCGACGCTTTGGGCGATTTCGTTTTCGTGGTGCGGGAATTGCAAATCTGCGCCGCCGCCGTGGATGTCGAAGGTGTCGCCGAACAGGTTTTCACTCATGGCAGAGCATTCGATGTGCCAGCCCGGACGACCGTTTCCCCACGGGCTTTCCCATGCCGGTTCGCCTGCTTTGGCGGCTTTCCACAACACAAAATCAAGCGGATCGCGTTTGAAACCGTCCACTTCCACACGCTCACCTGCGCGCAGGTCGTCCAACGATTTGCCCGACAGTTGTCCGTAAGCGGCAAACTCGCGCACGGCGTAGTAAACGTCGCCATTGGCGGCAGGATAAGCCTTGCCGTTTTGAATCAGGGTCTCAATCATGGCAATCATTTGCGGGATGTTTTCCGTCGCCTTCGGCTCGATGTCGGGACGCAACACACCCAAAGCATCGGCATCTTCGTGCATAGCTTGAATGAAACGCGCGGTCAGTTCGCCGATGGTCTCGCCGTTTTCAGCCGCACGGGCAATGATTTTGTCGTCGATGTCGGTGATATTGCGCACATAAGTGAGCGGATAGCCACACTCGCGCAACCAGCGGGCAATCATGTCAAACACAACCATCACGCGGGCATGGCCCAAGTGGCAATAGTCATAAACGGTCATACCGCAAACGTACATACGCACGTTTTTAGGGTCGATGGGGGCGAAGGGTTCTTTTTGACGGGTAAGGGTGTTGTAGATGGTTAGCATGGCGTAATCTTCATGGATAAAATAATTATATTAATGTTATTGGTCATAAGGACCCAAAAAACGTGTTCCATTAAAGTGAATCATATGGCTGGGGTTATCTGCAATCCATACATCTGTTTCCCAAGCAATTTCGTTGCTAAAACGTGTATAGGTTTTTTTGTCGGGAAAAGCTGAGATGAAAACTAATCCGGCTGAAGATTGGGAAAATAATGTTTTCAATTCAAAATATCTTTTTGAATCAACTGGACCGTGACTAGTAACAGATTCTATGCAAACCAACCAATTTCTTGTGTCATCGTAAATAACAACATCTGGTAATTTACCATGATTATCTAAGGATATTCCTAATTTAGAAAAAGTTTTTGTATCAAGGAAGCCATGTTTACTTCCTGTATCGCCAACGTAAACTAATAAGCCGTTTGGTACAAATTGTGCACCAAAAATTTCAATAATATCTTTGATTAATTGGGAGTGCTTTCCTGCGGATAGCATAAAGGTTTGTTCATTTGGTAGTTTTAATGGGATTTGTACCATTGCACGCTCGAGTGCATACTTTTGTACTAAAGATGGACGTGTTTCAAGATATTTTTGTAACTCGCTTTCGAAATTGGAGGTGCCAAAAGTTTTTAAAACAGCTAAAAAATTTGATTCCAATTGATATACTGCTTTGGGGCTGTTAACTGCGCGTGTGGGTTCATCAGGATTATATAAACAGATACCTGCTTCAACGAATTGGTGCATAGATTGTCGCCTGAATGTTTCTCGTGTATTGGGGGCGTATTCTTTGCCATAATGGGTCAGGCACCACTGCATAATTGGTGTAATACCAACTAATGGATTAAATGCCCTTTCCCAATCAGAATCAGGTGTTATGCCTGCTAGGCATAATAAGCATAAAGCAGTCCGTTCATTCTGTTGTGCTCTAGGCATGTTTAAGAGCTCTAATATCTGGAGAGCTTGGTCAATTTTAGAGTGAGATGATTTTTCAAACATATTGCTGTATAAAAGTGTTTATTTCTTCGGAAGACATATCGGAATGATATTTTTTACCCCAACTTCTTAAAATATCCAAAGATGGGTAAGGTAAATTTTTTAAATCAGTTATATTGATTTGAGTATGGCCAGAAAACTCTCTGAAATATTTATCTAGCCAAGTTGAATTTAAAAAACAGATTAATCCTTTTGCTAAAAATTCATCAAATCCATGTTTGTTTATATGAAAAAAATTTAAATGATTTTCTAACCCAATAAAAGAATGCTGAATCTTTTCAGGATTGATTATAAAAGCATTGATTCTTTTATTTTCTTCTTTCGCAGAAAATCGTTTTACTATTACATACCAACCGTCATTAGGCAGTAGATATTTTTCAGAATCTTTTGTGTATTTTATCGCATTAGGTTTTTTATGCTGTCTTGGGTGAATAAGACCGTCTTTTGAAAAATGATGTGGATAGAACAAAGGAATATTTTCATTGTTGATATTCTGCTCCAGTAGAGATTTTATTCTGAAATCGACAATTGGACCGGTGCTGGCTTGTAAACCAATATCAGTTAAATTATATTTAAAAGCACGTGGAATATTAATTGAACTTTGGTTAGGAATTCGGATAAAATTTTCAGAGTCTCCCTCTGTTACAATTTGAGAAAATGGAAAAATATTAGAAGAATATCCATTAAATTCACTATCTTTACAAGAGGATACAACAACAGATTCTTGTTTTTTTCCTTTTATCAATTTAATAATAATGTTTTCTTGTAAAACGCAGTCATCGTGAAAAACTTTTTTTCGGCTTTCAAAAATATGAATATGTTCGATTGCGCAATGCTGCAAAATAAATTTCCTAAAATTTTTATAATAAGCACCATTACAAAAAGAACGAGGGATAATAGCGACAATTTGCCCTAAATATTGCATTTGAAGAATGGTTAGCCCTAAAAATGCACTATATAAATTAACGGTCTCAAGTCCAATACTATTAAGTAATTTTCGATGTTTTGACCGACTGTTTAATTTTTTATAAGGTGGATTCAGAATTGCATGAGTATATCGATATCGATGTATATTATTAACAGCGTCTTCAATAAAGTCAGAAATATGAATATCACTAGTGAATGAAGCAAAACGGACATTTTTTTCCAATTCATGAGCCATAACTGGGTCAATTTCCCAAAAATCAGTATGACTAATACCAATCTTTTTTCTATCTACTGCTAAAGCTAATGAACCGATACCAGCACCACAATCTAATAAACGGGAAATTTTACTTTGACTAGGCGTAAAAAGTCCTGCCATAAAATCAGCAATGATAGAGGGCGTCATAAACTGAGCAAATTTTAATTTAGAAGACTGATTTAATCTGTTATTTACTTCCAATCGAATCTCATCTATTTGAGCTGCATTCATTTATTTAAACCTATCAAATCTACTCCGCCTTAAACACGCTGGTATCCGTTTTCGGCCGCATATCGGCAATTTCCGCTTGCGCGGCGGCTTTTTCCACGGCAGCCGCTTCGGCTTCCAAGCGTTTTTTCTCGTTCAGATACAACCCGATTTGGCGCACGAGGTCTTGCGTGCCCTGGTGGGTCAGTGCGCTGATTTGAAAGAGGCGCGGGGTTTCCATGTCGAATTGGAAACGGTCATCGGGTTTCGGGTAGTCCCAGCCGATGGCTTCGAGGAAGGCGACGGTACGTGCTTGGGCTTCTTCTTCGTCGAGCATATCGAGTTTGTTCAGTACCAGCCAGCGCGGTTTGCCGTAGAGTTCTTCGTCGTATTTGCGCAATTCGTTGATGATGGCGAGTGCTTCTTCGGCGGGATTGACGGTTTCGTCGAAGGGCGCCAAATCGACAACGTGTAACAGCAGGCCGGTGCGCGATAGGTGTTTGAGGAAGCGGTGTCCCAAGCCTGCGCCTTCTGCCGCGCCTTCAATCAGGCCGGGGATGTCGGCCATGACGAAGCTGTGGTTTTCGTCGATGCGCACGACACCCAAGTTTGGATGCAGGGTGGTGAAGGGGTAGTTGGCGATTTTGGGGCGTGCGGCGGATACGGCGGTAATCAGGGTGGATTTACCGGCGTTAGGCATGCCTAACAGGCCGACATCGGCGAGGACTTTAAGCTCGAGTTGCAGGGAACGGGTTTCGCCTTCTTCACCAGGCGTGGATTGTTTCGGGGCGCGGTTGACGGAGGATTTGAAGTGGATATTGCCCAAGCCGCCTTTGCCGCCTTTGGCTAGGCAGACGCGCTGACCGTGGTAGGTGAGGTCGGCAACGATTTCGTCGGTGTCGAGGTCGCGGATGAGGGTGCCGACGGGCATTTTGAGGACGATGTCGTCCGCACCTGCGCCGTAACGGTCGGAACCGTGGCCTTTTTCGCCGTTTTTGGCTTGGTAGCGTTTGACGAAGCGGTATTCGACGAGGGTGTTGGTGTTTTCGTCGGCTTCCGCCCAAACGCTGCCGCCTTTGCCGCCGTCGCCGCCGTCCGGGCCGCCGCGCGGTACGAATTTTTCGCGGCGGAAACTGGTTGCACCATTACCGCCTTTGCCTGCGGCGACTTCGATTTTTGCTTCGTCGATAAATTTCATTCAATGCTCTTGTTTGTTGGTTTCAAATGGGGGTTCAGACGGCATGGCGTGTGTTTTGATGCCGTCTGAACAGAATTTCGGACGCTATTATAAGGGATAAGCGGTATTTCAACACGCCGTACCAAAACTATTTGCTCCGCCCATCTTAATGAATTTTTAAGCAAATCTTCAGCCTGCAAACAAAATATGTCCAACTTCTTTGGTACAATCGCGCCTTTTTGACATTCCGACCCGACGGAATGTCCGTTTAAACCGTTACATATAATAAGGTTTTTTTATGGACACAAACCAGCCTGCCGTTTACGACCCGTTGACACGCGCGCTGCACTGGCTGACCGTTGCCGGTTTCATCGGCATTCTGACCACCATTGTCCTGTGGACGATTTATAGTGGATTAAATTTAAATCAGGACAAGGCGACGAAGCCGCAGACAGTACAAATAGTACGGCAAGGCGAGACAACGCCGTACTGGTTTAAATTTAATCCACTATACGAAGAGGCGGAATGGGCGGGCAGCCTGTTCGGCCTGCACAAATCTTTCGGCTTCCTCACGCTGACGGTGATTGCATTGCGCATCGTGTGGGCGGTTGCCAACCGCGCCAAGCGTCCGCAAAGCAACAGCAAGGCGGCAGCGGCAGGACACGGCATTCTGTATCTGCTCATGCTTGCCGTTCCCGTTATCGGCATGATCCGACAATACAGCAGCGGCCGCGGCCCGTTGAAAGTGTTCGGCGTTGAAGTAATGCAGGGTTCGCCGGAAAAAATCGAGTAGATGGCAAACTTGGGCAACACATTCCACGGCAATTTGGGCTGGCTGCTGTTTGCCGTCGTCGTCGGACACGTCGCCATGGTCGTCGTCCACCGTATTCAAGGCAAAGACGTGCTGTACCGCATGACGGGGCGTGTCCGTTGATTCCGTTCGCACTATGGTGCCGGTCCGTCCGGCATCATTTGTTTTTCCACGACAGTGCCAAATCGTACAAAGCCTTTTTTCCCTCACCTGTAATCTTGGCAGCAAGCTCCGCCGCCTGCTTGGTCGGCAGTTCGGCAGCAAGGATTTTCATCACATTTTGCGCGGACTCGGACAAGCCTTCGTGTTTTTCATCCTGCGCCGGATAAAGCACCAGTACCATCTCGCCGCGCGATTGGTTGCTGTCGGCAGACAATGCCGTCTGAATTTCCCCAACCGTGCCGCTTAAGAACGTTTCAAACGTTTTCGTGATTTCGCGCGCCAGCATCAGACGGCGTTCGGGGAACAATTCCACCATATCGGCAAGCGTTGCCCCGATTCGGTGCGGCGTTTCAAACATGACGATAGGAAACGCCACCCGCACCCATTTGGCAAACAGTTTCCTACGTTCGCCCGATTTCGGCGGTACAAAACCGTTGAAATAAAAATCGGATTCCGCCACACCAGCCACACTCAAAGCCGCCATCACCGCGCTTGCGCCGACAACAGGGACAACTTTAAACCCGGCCTCGCGCACGCGGCGGGCGAGTTTCGCGCCCGGGTCGCACACGGCCGGCGTACCCGCATCGGAAACCTGTGCCACAACCATGCCGTCTGAAAGATAGCCGATAATCTTGTCCGCCATCTGCCGTTCGTTGTGTTCGCGCACGCTGACGAGTTTGCCCTGAATGCCGTACGCGCTCAAAAGCTGCGCGGTAACGCGCGTATCTTCGGCACAGATGATGTCCGCCTTTTGCAATACCGCCAAAGCGCGCAGGGTAATGTCCGCCAAATTGCCGATGGGCGTGGCAACCACGTATAATGTCCCTCCGACGACGCTGTCGGAGGCTTTCTGCAAGTGTTTCTGAAACATAAAAAATGCCGTCTGAAAAACAGACATTATAAAGGTTAAACCGATTATGCGCTTAAACCACAAACAGGGTGCGGCAGGGGAAGATGCCGCGCTTGCCTTTCTCCAATCCCAAGGCTGCACGCTGCTTGCCCGCAACTGGCACTGCGCCTACGGCGAAATCGACCTAATTGTCAAAAACGGCGGCATGATTCTGTTTGTTGAAGTAAAATACCGCAAAAACCAACGGTTCGGCGGTGCCGCATATAGCATTTCGCCGTCCAAATTATTGAAACTGCAACGAAGTGTAGAGTATTATCTGCAACAGAACAGGTTGACAAACGTACCGTGCCGCCTCGATGCGGTACTTATCGAAGGAAACCGCCCGCCCGAGTGGATACAGAATATTACAGGTTGACGATATGACGACATTACAAGAACGCGTTGCCGCCCATTTTGCCGAAAGCATCCGTGCCAAACAGGAAGCCGGAAAAGTACTGGTCGAGCCGACCGTACAGGCTGCCGAGCTGATGCTGCAATGCCTGATGAACGACGGCAAGATTCTGGCGTGCGGCAACGGCGGTTCGGCCGCCGATGCCCAGCACTTCGCCGCCGAAATGACCGGTCGTTTTGAAAAAGAACGCATGGAACTCGCCGCCGTCGCCCTGACCACCGACACCTCCGCGCTGACAGCCATCGGCAACGACTACGGCTTCGACCACGTCTTCAGCAAACAGGTACGCGCCCTCGGACGCGCCGGCGACGTTCTCGTCGGCATTTCCACTTCCGGCAATTCCGCCAACGTCATCGAAGCCGTCAAAGCCGCACACGAACGCGATATGCACGTCATCGCCCTGACCGGCCGCGACGGCGGCAAAATCGCCGCCATACTCAAAGATACTGACGTTTTACTCAACGTTCCCTATCCTCGAACTGCCCGCATTCAGGAAAACCATATTTTGCTGATACACGCCATGTGCGACTGTATCGACTCCGTATTGTTTGAAGGAATGTAACCCTTTTCAGACGGCATGGCGCAAAGCAATGCCGTCTGAAACGCCCAAGAAAGGAAGCCACCGATGAAACTCAAACCGCACACCGTCCGCATCCTGACCGCTGCCATTTTCAGCCTTGCCCTTAGCGGCTGCGTCAGCGCAGTAATCGGCGGGGCGGCGGTCGGCGCGAAATCCGCCGTCGACCGCCGAACCACCGGCGCACAAACCGACGACAACGTTATGGCGTTGCGTATTGAAACCACCGCCCGTTCCTATCTGCGCCAAAACAACCAAACCAAAGGCTACACGCCCCAAATCTCCGTCGTCGGCTACAACCGCCACCTGCTGCTGCTCGGACAAGTCGCCACCGAAGGCGAAAAACAGTTCGTCGGTCAGATTGCACGTTCCGAACAGGCCGCCGAAGGCGTGTACAACTACATTACCGTCGCCTCCCTGCCGCGCACTGTCGGCGACATCGCCGGCGACACTTGGAACACGTCCAAAGTCCGCGCCACGCTGCTGGGCATCAGCCCCGCCACGCAGGCGCGCGTCAAAATCGTTACCTACGGCAATGTAACCTACGTTATGGGCATCCTCACCCCCGAAGAACAGGCGCAGATTACCCAAAAAGTCAGCACCACCGTCGGCGTACAAAAAGTCATCACCCTCTACCAAAACTACGTCCAACGCTGACTCGGCAATGCCGTCTGAACCGCCTTCAGACGGCATTGCCCGACACCCCAAAAGCACAATCAAAATGGCAAAAAAACCGAACAAACCCTTCAGGCTGACCCCCAAACTCCTGATACGCGCCGTATTGCTCATCTGTATCACCGCCATCTGCGCATTGGCAGTAGGCATCGTCAGCACATTCAACCCGAACGGCGACAAAACCCTCCAAACTGAACCGCAACACACCGACAGCCCCAGCGAAACCGAATTCTGGCTGCCAAACGGCGCAGTCGGACAAGATGCCGCCCAACCCGAACACCACGCCGCCTCATCCGAACCCGCACAGCCGGACGGCACAGACGAAAGCGGCAGCGGACTGCCGTCCCCTGCCGCACCCAAGAAAAACCGGGCCAAACCGCGCCCTTCGGATGCGGCTCGGGCAGCCGATCCGTTAACCGGCGCCGGAACACAAGCTGAAAACACACTCAAAGAAACCCCCGTACTGCCTACAAACGTCCCCCGTCCCGAACCTCGAAAAGAAACACCCGAAAAACAGGCGCAGCCCAAAGAAACACCCAAAGAAAAAGAAACGCCCAAAGAAAACCATACCAAACCGGAAACCCCGAAAAACACGCCGGCCAAACCCCATAAAGAAATTCTCGACAACCTCTTCTAACCCGGCACGGCAGGCACACCCGCAATCCAAGGAAGCATTATGAACGGCATCATCATCAAAACCCCCGAAGAAATTGAGAAAATGCGCGAACTGGGCAAACTCGTCGCCGAAGCCCTCGACTACATCGGACAATTCGTCAAACCCGGCATCACCACCGACGAAATCGACAAACTCGTTTACGACTACCACGTCAACGTCCAAGGCGGCTATCCCGCCCCCCTGCACTACGGCAACCCGCCCTACCCCAAATCCTGCTGCACCTCCGTCAACCACGTCATTTGCCACGGCATTCCCGACGATAAGCCGCTCAAAGAAGGCGACATTATCAACATCGACCTTACCATCAAAAAAGACGGCTTCCACGGCGACTCCAGCCGTATGTTTACCGTCGGCAAAGTCTCCCCCATCGCCCAACGCCTGATCGACGTAACCCACGCCTCCATGATGGCGGGCATAGAAGCCGTCAAACCCGGCGCGACACTGGGCGACGTAGGCTACGCCTGCCAACAGGTTGCCGAAAACGCCGGCTATTCCGTCGTACAGGAATTTTGCGGACACGGCATCGGGCGCGGTTTCCACGAAGCCCCGCAAGTGTTGCACTACGGAAAAAAAGGACAAGGCCCCGTTCTAAAACCGGGTATGATTTTTACCGTCGAACCGATGATCAACCAAGGCAAACGCCACCTGCGTATCCTCAATGACGGCTGGACGGTGGTTACCAAAGACCGCTCCCTCTCCGCCCAATGGGAACACGAAGTCTTGGTTACCGAAACCGGCTACGAAATCCTCACCGTCAGCCCCGCCTCCGGCAAACCCTGAAGCCGGACGTATCCACCCCATAAAAACAAACAATGCCGTCTGAAAAAACGGCAGATATAATATACAATATAAAAACAAGCTTGACCCGGCACATTACAAAAACAAAGCAAATCGGGATTTGCCCCGCAACCAGAAAAACTTAAAGGAAATTTTATGAAAATATTTGAAAATATAGAAGATGTTAAAGCCATCCGTAAAAAGACCGGGCTGAACCAGATAGACTTCTGGGGCAAGGTCGGCGTTACCCAGTCCGGAGGCTCGCGCTACGAAACCGGCCGCAAGATGCCCAAACCCGTACGCGAACTGCTCCGCCTCGTCCATATCGAATGCCTCGATTTGGCGAAAGTCAACAAAAAAGATATGGAAATCGCCGCCCTGTTGAAAAAACACCATCCCGACCTGTATGCCGAATTGTCCAAACAGACCAAGGCCGAAAGAAAAAAACAAGGTTAAACCGCAACCTCCGGATGCCCGGAGGTTTTTCATTTCCGAAAAACGCAAACAATGCCGTCTGAAACACCGGACAGGCCGCCGTATCCCGCCTGCCACCCCGCCTCAAACCGCCGAACCGCCCGAACCTGCCTTTTTACAAACTTTATCCAATTTCCTGTTTATTTCAGGATACGCCGACATTAGAATGTCAAACAGCCCGAAACGGGCAAACTCCACATCTATCCAAAGGAATAAAAATGAAACTTCTGACCACCGCAATCCTGTCTTCCGCAATCGCGCTCAGCAGTATGGCTGCCGCCGCCGGCACGGACAACCCCACTGTTGCCAAAAAAACCGTCAGCTACGTCTGCCAGCAAGGTAAAAAAGTCAAAGTAACCTACGGCTTCAACAAACAGGGTCTGACCACATACGCTTCCGCCGTCATCAACGGCAAACGCGTGCAAATGCCTGTCAATTTGGACAAATCCGACAATGTGGAAACATTCTACGGCAAAGAAGGCGGTTATGTTTTGGGTACCGGCGTGATGGATGGCAAATCCTACCGCAAACAGCCCATTATGATTACCGCACCTGACAACCAAATCGTCTTCAAAGACTGTTCCCCACGTTAATCAGGCAACAAAAAACAGCGTTTTCAGAAATGAAAACGCTGTTTTTTTGACCGCTCCATTATTCGCAAAGGGGGAAAACGATTACCTGCCCCGTGTATCAAAACCTGCCCCGCCGGATGAAGGGTACAACCGGCAGGGGCGGCATCAACACCATATGGGGCACGGCTTTTCTTGAAAGATTCGGCTTAAATATCCAATACTTTCGCGGTATAGGCGATAATTTCATCCGCCCTTTCAGGGTTTTCGTTCAACTTGATGCCGTAACCCGGTACCAGCTCTTTCAGACGGCCTTCCCAAGACGGGCCGCGCTCGGGGAAGCATTGGTGCATCAGCCGGATCATCAGCGGCACGGCGGTCGATGCGCCCGGCGACGCGCCCAGCAATGCGGCGAGCGAGCCGTCGGCATGGGCGACAATCTCCGTACCAAACTGGAGCACGCCGCCTTTTTCGGAGTCTTTTTTAATGATTTGGACGCGTTGCCCTGCGGTGATGAGTTCCCAGTCGTCGGGGTTTGCCTCGGGGTAGTATTCCAGCAGGGAGGCGAAGCGTTCTTCTTTGGTTTTACGCAATTCGCCCAGCAGGTATTTGGTCAGCGGCATATTCGCCCAGCCGGCGCGCAGCATAGGATAGAGGTTGTCCATATGGATGGACAGCGGCAAATCCATAAGCGAGCCTTGCTTGAGGAAGTTGGAACGGAAGCCTGCGTAAGGGCCGAACATAAGGTGGCGTTTGCCGTCCACGTTGCGTGTGTCGAGGTGCGGGACGGACATCGGCGGCGCGCCGACGGAGGCCTGCCCGTACACTTTGGCGTTGTGTTGTTCGGCGGTTTCGGGGTTGCTGTTGCGGAAGAACAGGCCGGACACGGGGAAGCCGCCGTAGCCTTTGCCTTCGGGGATACCGGATTTTTGCAGCAGGGTCAGCGCGCCGCCGCCCGCGCCGAGGAAGAGGAAGCGGGTGCGGAGGGTGAGCTGCCCGTCGGGGTTGCGGGTATCGGCGGTTTTGAGTACCCACGCGCTGTCGGATTCGCGTTTGATGTCTTCGACGTGGCGGTTGAACTCGGTTTTTACGCCCTTGCCCTGCAAATATTTCACCATCTGGCGCGTCAGCCGTCCGAAATCGACATCCGTGCCTTCGGCGGAGTAGTTGGCGGCGACGGGTTGGTTTTCGTCCCGTCCGCGCATAATCAGCGGAGCCCAATCGGAAATTTTGTTCCGATCGGTGGAAAATTCCATATTTTCAAAAAGTTTCTGCGTTTTAAACACATCATAGCGTTTTTGCAGATAACGGCAGTGGTCTTCGTTCATCACCAAAGACATATGCGGCACGGCATTGATGAAGGAATTGTCTTCCAACTTGCCTTCCGCGACCAGCGTCGCCCAAAACTGGCGGCTGACATGAAACTGTTCGGCAATATTGAGGGCGCGCGCCGGATTGATGATGCCGTCCGCACCCAGCGGCGCATAGTTCAATTCGCACAGCGCGGAATGCCCCGTGCCGGCGTTGTTCCACGCGTTTGACGATTCCAACGCCACGTCTTCCAAGCGTTCAATCAGGGTGATTTCCCAAGACGGTTCGAGTTCTTTGAGCAAAACGCCCAAAGTCGCGCTCATAATGCCGCCGCCCACCAAGACAACGTCTGTCGCTTCAGCCATGGTTTACTCCTAAAAAAACAGGCATCTTCTGCCCTTATGGTTATTTGCCGTACTACAAACGCCTGAATCGCAAAAGCAGGGGAAACCGGCAATGGTGTGTGTCCGAGTACGCCGTTTCGGAGTTGGAATGCGTTGCAGGTATGGCTTCCGACACCGCTTCAGAGGCTTGTAATATGTTATCGTGAATGTAGTGGATTTTACTGGGAAATGCAAAGATTTTCTGTCGCCCGCCAAGCCGCGGAACTGCGAAATGAAAAATAAAAATAGTTATTTATCTATATATATCAGATTTTTAATAGATAAAAAATCAAAATTGTTTATATATTAATTTTTAAAAGATTGTCAGCATATTGCGTTAAGTTTTTTAAATTTGAAAATACTGCCTCACACCTGCACGCCATACCCTGCCAACCTGCCGGTCAGGATTTCCCTGTTTTTGCACCAATCTTCCCTCAGCATACTGTACACAACCGTATCGCGCACACTGCCGTCTTTACGGAGCATATGCATACGCAGCACGCCGTCTTTTTCCGCGCCCAGCCGTTCGATGGCACGTTGCGAGGCAAGGTTCAGAATATCCGTGCGCCATCCCACGCAACAGCAAGCCAAAACATCGAACGCATAATCCAACAGCATGATTTTGCAACAGGTGTTTATCCGTGTCCGCTGTGCCGATGCCGCATACCATGTGAATCCAATATCCAAACGCGGAATCTGCGGTTCAAAATGATAATACGCCGTTGTCCCGACCACCCTGTCCGCCTCTTCATCGACAACCGCAAACGCCAAACGCGTTGCCAATGCTGTCCCGATATAGTCTGCCACCCTATCCGGATGAGGTGCGGACGTTACTCCCAACTTCCAAACCTCCCCATCGCAAACCGCCTCGCGCAAACCCGTTTCATGATGCACATCCAACGGTTCGAGACGAACGCCGCCCAATGACAAGACCGGCAGTATTATCTTTTCCGACATCCTTTTCTCCCGATATTCCGCCTTCAGACGGCATTTCCGCCCGGAATGCCGTCTGAACGGCTAAAAACACAATATCCCCGTCTCCGACACAAAACCGTCCAACGGCAAGTCGTGTGCCTCGACCGGCAGTCTGTCCACCAACTGGCAGGCAAAGCCCACGCCCACGGTTTTTGCCTGCAAACGGTATTTCATCGCCGCAAGCGTCGCATCGTAATAGCCGCCTGCCTGTCCTAAGCGGTAGCCCAGCCTGTCCATACCGACCACTGGCACAAGCAGGAGGTTCAAATCATGCACACGCCTTTTCCGACCTGCAAACTGCGGCACGTTCAACCTCGCCCTGCCCCGTATGCGTTCCCGTTCCATTCCGCTTTCAGGATACGGCGTAAACCACATCCGCCGCGAACGCGGTTCGATATAGGGCAGGTAGAGTTTTGCGCCGCGTTTTTGCGCCGCACGGACAAAGCCGTCCAGCCGTAGTTCGTTGCCCATCGGCCAATACACGCCGATTTTTCGCCCCTTCTTGATATAACGTTTGAGCAGGCGGTTGATTTTTACCGTTGCCGCCGCACGCACGTCCCGCCCCATTTGCGAACGCCGCCCGCGCAATTCGCGGCGCAGGGCGCGTTTTTCCTCGTTCCTCATTTCAGACGGCCTTTCAGGATTGCGGTAGAATATTGCGATTATAACGATTTTGTTAACATTCAAACAGGACGCACACAATGTGGCACATCGTCGCCATCGGCTATCTTTTTGTTGCCGTTATGTATTCCGCCGCGCAGCCGAGTATTGCGCGCGCCTTGATTTATTTGTTTTTTTGGGCGGGGCTGCCCACCGTGTTCACGGTTTTCGCCATCACCGTCCGCCGCCGCAACCGCTTGATGAAGCAACAGGAACAGGCAGAATTCGAACAGCAGCGCGCACAACGGCAAAAAGACAGCGGCACAAAACCCTGAATCCCTTTTCAGACGGCATCTTATCCGCTATAATTCGTTAGTTTTCCATTTCGGAAACACGCTTTTATTTTTTAAACTTATGCCCACTTTCGCCGAAGGGTGCTTGACAATAGGCGCCGCCTATCAAGTTCTATGCGATTGAATGTGTGCTCTTTAACCCTTTCAAGGAAATAACATGTCTCAAATTACTATGCGTCAGATGATTGAAGCCGGTGTCCACTTCGGTCACCAAACCCGTTTCTGGAACCCAAAAATGGCTCAATACATTTTCGGTGCGCGCAACAAAATCCATATCGTAAACTTGGAAAAAACCCTGCCGATGTTCCAAGAGGCGCAAGAAGCCGTACGCCGTCTGGTTGCCAACAAAGGTACAGTATTGTTCGTAGGTACCAAACGCCAAGCCCGCGACATCATCCGCGAAGAAGCTACCCGTGCCGGTATGCCTTTCGTCGATTACCGTTGGTTGGGTGGCATGCTGACCAACTACAAAACCGTTAAGCAATCCATCAAACGCCTGGAAGAAAAAACTGCTGCCTTGGAAAACGCTGCTGAAGGCGGTTTCAGCAAAAAAGAAATTCTGGAAATGCAACGCGACGTTGAAAAACTGGAACGTTCTTTAGGCGGTATCAAAAACATGAAAGGCCTGCCTGACGCGATTTTCGTTATCGATACCGGCTACCAAAAAGGTACTCTGGTCGAGGCTGAAAAACTGGGCATCCCTGTTATCGCCGTAGTCGATACCAACAACAGCCCTGACGGCGTGAAATATGTTATCCCCGGTAACGATGACTCCGCCAAAGCCATCCGCCTGTACTGCCGCGGCATCGCTGACGCAGTTTTGGAAGGCAAAAACCAAGCGCTGCAAGAAACCGTAGCCGCTGCCCAAGAAGCTGCTGCCGAGTAATCCGGCAAACCGAAGAGGGGCGTTATGCCCCTTTTCTCAAATCCCGTTCTGAAATCCGTTTCAGACGGCCACTATTTCCAAACACGGCAATGGCCGTGTTCCCAAAAATCTAGGAGATTCAAAATGGCAGAAATTACTGCAAAAATGGTTGCCGACCTGCGCGCCGCTACCGGCCTGGGCATGATGGAATGCAAAAAAGCCTTGGTTGAAGCAGAAGGCAACTTCGACAAAGCCGAAGAAATCCTGCGTATCAAATCCGGTGCGAAAGCCGGTAAACTGGCCGGCCGTACTGCTGCCGAAGGCGTATTGGCTTACGCGATCAACGGCAATGTCGGCGCATTGGTTGAAGTAAACTGCGAAACCGACTTCGTTGCTAAAGACGCCGGCTTCGTAGAATTTGCCAACTTCGTTGCGAAAACTGCTGCCGAGAAAAAACCGGCTACCGTTGAAGAACTGAGCGAACTGGTTGAAGCAGAACGTAAAGCCATTATCGCTAAATTGGGCGAAAACATGTCTGTTCGCCGCTTCCAAGTGATCGACACTGCCAACCAACTGGTTGCCTACATCCACGGTGCTTTGGCTACCGAAGGCGTATTGGTTGAGTACAAAGGCTCTGAAGATGTAGCACGCAAAATCGGTATGCACATCGTTGCCGCCAAACCTCAATGCGTATCCGAAGCCGAAGTGGATGCCGAAACCATCGAAAAAGAACGCCACATCTACACCGAGCAAGCCATTGCTTCTGGCAAACCTGCCGAAATCGCTGCTAAAATGGTTGAAGGCCGTATCCGTAAATTCTTGGCTGAAATCACTCTGAACGGCCAAGCATTCGTGATGAACCCTGACCAAACTGTTGCCCAATTCGCTAAAGAAAACGGCACTGAAGTGGTTAGCTTCGTACGCTACAAAGTAGGCGACGGTATCGAGAAAGCCGTTGTTGACTACGCGGCCGAAGTTGCCGCCGCTGCTAAAGTGTAAGGCACTTATGAAAAAGAAAGCACCTAGATTCCAAACGAATCAGGGTGCTTTTTTTTGAGAAAACCGTTTACGGTACCTATTTTCAGACGGCCGAATATAAAGGCCGTCTGAAAACCAAAACAATAATAAACCGACACACTCTATCATTAATATTTCGACCGTTTGAAAATTCAGACGGCCCGCCCCCCCGACCGACGACATTAAAGAAAGCAAGGTATCCCATGACACAGCAAATCAAATACAAACGCGTATTACTGAAACTCTCCGGCGAATCCCTGATGGGCTCTGATCCATTCGGCATCAATCACGACACCATCGTTCAAACTGTCGGCGAAATTGCCGAAATCGTGAGAATGGGCGTGCAAGTCGGTATCGTTGTCGGTGGCGGTAACATTTTCCGCGGCGTATCTGCACAAGCAGGCAGCATGGACCGCGCCACTGCCGACTACATGGGCATGATGGCAACTGTGATGAACGCGTTGGCACTCAAAGACGCATTTGAAACTTTAGGCATCAAAGCGCGTGTACAATCCGCACTGTCTATGCAGCAAATCGCTGAAACTTACGCCCGTCCTAAAGCCATTCAATATTTGGAAGAAGGCAAAGTTGTGATTTTCGCTGCCGGTACCGGTAACCCGTTCTTCACAACCGACACTGCCGCCGCATTGCGCGGTGCGGAAATGAACTGCGACGTGATGCTCAAAGCCACCAACGTTGACGGCGTATACACCGCAGACCCCAAAAAAGACCCGTCTGCAACCCGCTACGAAACCATTACTTTTGACGAAGCCTTGAACAAAAACCTCAAAGTCATGGACGCGACCGCCTTTGCCCTCTGCCGCGAACGCAAGCTCAATATTGTCGTCTTCGGCATCGCCAAAGAAGGCTCGCTCAAACGTGTAGTAACGGGTGAAAACGAAGGTACGCTGGTTCACTGCTGATTCCGGCAGATATAGTCGCATATGGGCTTCATACGGCCATTTATTATATGGAAATTAACAAGCCTAAACCCATCCTGCCTTATGCATCAATTTTTCATATGCCGACTATATTGCCTTCCATTTAAAAATGCCGTCTGAACAATGTTCAGACGGCATTTTTCCTTTCAGTGGGCAAACCGCCTTGCAGCAGGCGGACAAAATCGGCATAAGGTGCAACACCGTACTCATCACTCGCACCGATTTCAACCTGTTTTGCCGTTTTAACAAACCAAGCATCCCCGATTACAGCACCTTATGCCGCAACCGATTGGCGCAAGGCGACACCCTGTCCGAACTGCCGAGACTGATTAACCGACAACTGACCGAAAAAAGCCTATAGTGGATTAAATTTAAACCAGTACGGCGTTGCCTCGCCTTAGCTCAAAGAGAACGATTCTCTAAGGTGCTGAAGCACCAAGTGAATCGGTTCCGTACTATTTGTACTGTCTGCGGCTTCGTCGCCTTGTCCTGATTTTTGTTAATCCACTATAAAATACGCCGCCGCCATTGCAACCGCAAATCCCGCTATGTGCGGGCAGCCTATTGAAAACCAAACCACAAAACCAGTAAAGAAATATTTTATTTAATTTATGATTTGTTTACAATTTTGATACAATTTGTCTTTCATCAAAGGAGAAAATCTATGCAAGCACGGCTGCTGATACCTATTCTTTTTTCAGTTTTTATTTTATCCGCCTGCGGGACACTGACAGGTATTCCATCGCATGGCGGAGGTAAACGCTTTGCGGTCGAACAAGAACTTGTGGCCGCTTCTGCCAGAGCTGCTGTTAAAGACATGGATTTACAGGCATTACACGGACGAAAAGTTGCATTGTACATTGCCACTATGGGCGACCAAGGTTCAGGCAGTTTGACGGGAGGGCGTTACTCCATTGATGCACTGCTTCGCGGCGAATACATAAACAGCCCTGCCGTCCGTACCGATTACACCTATCCACGTTACGAAACCACCGCTGAAACAACATCAGGCGGTTTGACAGGTTTAACCACTTCTTTATCTACACTTAATGCCCCTGCACTCTCGCGCACCCAATCAGACGGTAGCGGAAGTAGGAGCAGTCTGGGCTTAAATATTGGCGGGATGGGGGATTATCGAAATGAAACCTTGACGACTAACCCGCGCGACACTGCCTTTCTTTCCCACTTGGTGCAGACCGTATTTTTCCTGCGCGGCATAGACGTTGTTTCTCCTGCCAATGCCGATACAGATGTGTTTATTAACATCGACGTATTCGGAACTATCCGCAACAGAACCGAAATGCACCTATACAATGCCGAAACACTGAAAGCCCAAACAAAACTGGAATATTTCGCAGTAGACAGAACCAATAAAAAATTGCTCATCAAACCAAAAACCAATGCGTTTGAAGCTGCCTATAAAGAAAATTACGCATTGTGGATGGGGCCGTATAAAGTAAGCAAAGGAATTAAACCGACAGAAGGATTAATGGTCGATTTCTCCGATATCCGACCATACGGCAATCATACGGGTAACTCCGCCCCATCCGTAGAGACTGATAACAGTCATGAGGGGTATGGATACAGCAATGAAGCAGTGCGACAACATAGACAAGGGCAACCTTGATTCACGCTACCATAACCGCTTGCTACCAAGGAAAACAAAATGAAATTGCCTATTCAAAAATTCATGATGCTGTTTGCAGCGGCAATATCGTTGCTGCAAATCCCCATTAGTCATGCGAACGGTTTGGATGCCCGTTTACGCGATGATATGCAGGCAAAACACTACGAACCGGGTGGTAAATACCATCTGTTCGGTGATGGCCGCGGCAGTGTTAAAAATCGGGTTTACGCCGTCCAAACATTTGATGCAACTGCGGTCGGCCCCATACTGCCTATTACACACGAACGGACAGGGTTTGAAGGCATTATCGGTTATGAAACCCATTTTTCAGGACACGGATATGAAGTACACAGTCCGTTCGATAATCATGATTCAAAAAGCACTTCTGATTTCAGCGGCGGTGTAGACGGTGGTTTTACTGTTTACCAACTTCATCGGACAGGGTCGGAAATCCATCCGGAGGATGGATATGACGGGCCGCAAGGCAGCGATTATCCGCCCCCCGGAGGAGCAAGGGATATATACAGCTACTATGTCAAAGGAACTTCTACAAAAACAAAGATAAACACTGTTCCGCAAGCCCCTTTTTCAGACCGCTGGCTAAAAGAAAATGCCGGTGCCGCTTCCGGTTTTCTCAGCCGTGTGGATGAAGCAGGAAAACTGATATGGGAAAACGACCCCAATAAAAATTGGTGGGGTAACCGTATGGATGATATTCGCGGCATCGTCCAAGGTGCGGTTAATCCTTTTTTAATGGGTTTTCAAGGAGTAGGGATTGGGGCAATTACAAACAGTGCGGTAAGCCCGGTCACAGATACAGCCGCTCAGCAGACTCTACAAGGTATTAATGATTTAGGAAATTTAAGTCCGGAAGCACAACTTGCTGCCGCGAGCCTATTACAGGACAGTGCTTTTGCGGTAAAAGACGGTATCAATTCCGCCAGACAATGGGCTGATGCCCATCCGAATATAACTGCAACAGCCCAAACTGCCCTTGCCGTAGCAGAGGCTGCAGGTACGGTTTGGAGAGGTAAAAAAGTAGAACTTAACCCGACCAAATGGGATTGGGTTAAAAATACCGGCTATAAAAAACCTGCTGCCCGCCCTATGCAGACTTTAGATGGGGAGATGGCAGGTGGGAATAAACCTATCAAATCTTTACCAAACAGCGCCGCTGAAAAAAGAAAACAAAGTTTTAAGAAGTTTAGTAGTAACTGGAGTTCAGCAAGTTTTGATTCAGTGCACAAAACACTAACTCCCAATGCACCTGGTATTTTAAGTCCTGATAAAGTCAAAACTCGATACACTAGTTTAGATGGAAAAATTACAATTATAAAAGATAACGAAAACAACTATTTTAGAATCTATGATAATTCACGAAAACAGTATCTTGATTCAAATGGTAATGTTGTGAAGACCGGTAATTTACAAGGTAAGCAAGCAAAAGATTATTTACAACAACAAACTCATATCAGGAACTTAGACAAATGAATGAACACAACCTATTAATTTTCTGTTTAAAAGACAATGTTTCAATTAGTGAATATACTGAAATGATTGATTGGGCTTATAAAAACATTCAATCTGAAACAGTTGTAGAAATTACGGAAAATCAAATTATTGAATATCAAAATCGTGGATTATGGAGGCTTGTTTCTGAAATTACCGATAATTGGTTATTTGGACCAAGTGAGGGGGATTGGCTAATAGATAAGGAAAGTATTTTGGCTGTAAAAGAAAAATTACAAAATTCAGATTTTTCTACAGAGTCCTTAGTGAAAAATATTATTCATGTACTTGAATATGCTATAAAAAATGAAAAAACAGTAATTTTTCATTTTTGAAACTAATCTAATTTTTAGCAGCCGTAGGTCGGATTCTCGAATCCGACATTTTCCAACAGCGGCATTTCGGAAACGATAGATGCGTCAAATATTTTTGTCGGATACAAATATCCGACCTACATCTCTGCGCAGCAAACTTTACAAGATATTAATGAATTAGGAAATTCAAGCCCAGAAGCACAACTTGCTGCCGCGAGCCTATTACAGGACAGTGCTTTTGCGGTAAAAACGGCATTAATTCCGCCAGACAATGGGCTGATGCCCATCCGAACATTACAGCTACTGCCCAAACTGCCCTTGCCGTAGCAGAGGCCGCAGGTACGGTTTGGAGAGGTAAAAAAGTAGAACTTAACCCGATCAAATGGGATTGGGTTAAAAATAACGGCTATAAAACACCTGCTGCCCGCCCTATGCAGACTTTAGACGGGGAAATGGCCGGTGGGAATAGACCACCTAAATCTATAACGTCGGAAGGAAAAGCCAATGCTGCAACTTATCCTCAATTAGTTAATCAATTAACTGAGCAAAACTTAAAAAACATTGCTGCACAAGATTCAAGATTAGCAAGTGCTGTAAATGATTGGAAAACAATACAACCAAATAAAAAGGGAGAAATTAATTTTGGTATTGGTTCTGCAACTCGTCAAGAGGCTGAACAGTTAGGAAAAATTTGGGTTGGAGACGGAGCTAAAACAGTTAATAGTCCATCTTGTCAAGGATGTATGTTAAGTGCAGATGGCACAAGGCTATATCGTCCTCCAACTACAAAATCAAATACCCCTGAATCACTTAACCCAACGGGAGTGCAAGCTAATTTTGTTACTAGAAGTGTTGATGGAAAAACCTTAACTAATGGACATTTGAATATAAAATGATTAAATTGGATTTAAAAAGCATAAATTTATATGATATTGATTTTGAAAAATTTACCCCCGAAATTCCAGATAATTTTCATAGATGGATAGATTTGGATATCGGAATCGAAGGAGAACAAGGCTCATCTATTTTTTCACTTTGCATTTGTTCTCCTAAATGGATTTCCCATCATTGTAATAAAGAAGGTTTTTTTTGGTCTAATGCACTAATATTAGAACAGTTTGATCATAAGATTATTAAAAGTGAAATTGATAAAATATTAGAATATTGCTCAAAAGAAACTTGGGATTTGACACTTTCAAACTTATTACGATTTTTTTCTTGGGAATTCGAAGATTACAATCCAAACACATAAGAGCAATTTGGGATGATAAGTCTGGAACAATTGTAATCAGAGACCCAAATTCAAAAGATGGTGGAACTGCATTTAAACCAACCTTAGGCAAAACTTACTTTGACAAGCAAAAATAAAATTATTATGAATATAATCAATTACAAAGGTGATGACATTATTATTTCTTTAACAAGAGAAAAACTTCAATTATTGCGTTCCCTTGTTATTGAAATTTATGCAGGTGTTTGCATAGATGCAGAAGAATTTGAGATTGTGTCAGGAATTCGCAATCCTCAATTAGTGCAAGAGCTAGAACAACATTTAATTGAAGCATATAATTTAATGGATACAAAAGGATAACCGAATTATATTTGAGATAGCTCCAAATTTGATAAGTTCTGTTAATAATGTCAATGCTGTCGGGGACAGTTTTTCTTTGCAAAGGTCTTGGATGGCACGTTCCGCCGAATCGTTTTCCTTACATATTCAACCGGTTATCTGTTATTTCGCCCGTTTTCCCTTGATGATTCTGGTTTTTCAACCACCGTTTTATATTTCTTCGTCAATAAACTCATCTTCATGCCGCAAGCTGCGGATAAAGGTTTCAAAATCGGGGGCAAGTTCGACGATTTCAAAATCCGATTCTTGTTCGACAAACACCACTTTCGGCTCGCCGTTTTTGCCGCACTCCCGATAGTCCAAGGCAAACAGGGCATGACCGCCTGACGGGTCGTTGGCAAAATACACGCCGATGGGCGGATACTCCCATTCTTCCAGCCAAAGTTTTTGCCCTGTTTCGCCGCACAGGCTTCCTTCTTTTTCAAAACCGATTCCTGATACCTCGCAAATTTGCACATGATTGCCTGCCCACGAATTTCTCTGCGTGGTCGGAAAGCAGTTTTTGACAAATATTCCGCCGTTTTGTACTGCCATCAATGCAATAAAACTTTGCGGCAATTTATAGCCTAGCTCACTTTCTACAGCAGCCAAAATTTCAGGGGTAAACGGGGCTTCTTTGTAGTTTTCATCTGCCCAACTATTAGTTTCCCACACAGAGGACAAATCAAAATCTTTAAAAACTTGGGACATAATGTTCTTCCTTATTGATTTCAGTGATAACAGAGGGTAGGTATTCATACCCGGCTTTTACCGTCCGTCATTCCTGTGCAGGCGGGAATCTAGGACGTGGAATCTAAAGAAACCTTTTATCCGATAAGTTTCCGTGCCGAAAGGTCTGGATTCCCGCCTGCGCGGGAATGGCGGCGGCGGTTGCGGCAAAATTGCCCTTCCCGTTTTCAGATGGCCTTTTGCCTTGTCCTTGCTACAGTTTTTTTCCGTAGGTCGGATTCTTGAATCCGACATTTCCAACAGCGGTTTTTCGGAAACGATAGACGCGTCAAATGTTTTTGTCGAATACAAGTATTCGACCTACATTTTAAATTTACACCTCTTCCAATTTCGCAAACTTGGTATCCAGCTCTTTCACGCCCTGTTTGCCGAAGTTGATGGTCAGGCGGGCGGATTCGCCTTTGTCCACGGCATCGATGATGACGCCGGTGCCGAATTTGGCGTGGCGGACGTTTTGTCCGATGCGGAAGCCTGCGTATGTTTGCGGCTGTTTGTAGTCGTCGATAATTTTGTCTTTGGGCGCGGCGGTTGGGCGCGGGCTGCCGTAGCTGTCGTAGGCGGTCTTTTTGACGGACAGGTAGTGCAATACTTCGGGGGGAATTTCTTCGACGAAGCGGGAGACGATGCCGAATTGGGTTTGTCCGTGCAGCATTCTTTGCTGCGCCATGGTGATGTAGAGGCGTTTCTTGGCGCGGGTGATGGCGACGTACATGAGGCGGCGTTCTTCTTCGAGGCCGCCGCGTTCGGCAAGGCTCATTTCGCTGGGGAAGCGGCCTTCTTCCATGCCGGTGAGGAAGACGGCGTTAAATTCCAAGCCTTTGGCGGCGTGGACGGTCATCAGTTGGACGGCTTTTTCGCCTGCCCCTGCTTGGTTTTCGCCGGATTCGAGGGCGGCGTTGCTCAAGAAAGCGAGGATGGGGAAGGCGGGGTCGTCTGAAATGTTTTCGGGCAGGGTTTCGAAGTTGCTGTCTTCGGGTTTGAATTCGATGGCGGCGTTGACGAGTTCGTCGAGGTTGTCGAGGCGGTCTTGGTTGTCGCCTTTTTGGGTTTTGTAGTGTTCGGTCAGGCCGCTGTCTTTGAGGATGCCGACAATGATTTCGGACAGGGGCATTTGTCCGACTTGGTTGCGCAGGGCTTCAATCAGGCGGACGAAGGCGGCGACTTTGGCGGCTTTTGCACCGGCGTTGCAGGCGGCTTGCCAGAGGGAAACGCCTTGCTCTTGCGATGCCGTCTGAAGGTTCTCGACGGTGCGTGCGCCGATGCCGCGCGGCGGGAAGTTGATGACGCGCAAGAGGGCGTTGTCGTCGTCGGGGTTGACGGCAAGGCGCAGGTAGGCGAGCGCGTGTTTGATTTCTTGGCGTTCGTAAAAGCGCAGCCCACCGTAGATTTTGTAGGGAATGCCGCTGCGGAACAGGCTTTGTTCGATGACGCGCGATTGGGCGTTGCTGCGGTAGAGGACGGCGATTTCGTCCAAATCCCAGCCTTCGCGTTCGAGGGCTTTGGTTTCGTCCACGATGAATTGGGCTTCTTCGAGGTCGGTAAAGGCGGAGTAGTAGCGGATTTTGTCGCCTGCTTCGGCGTTGGTGCGCAGGTTTTTGCCGAGGCGTTCGTCGTTGTTTTCGATGACGGCGTTGGCGGCGGCGAGGATATTGCCGACGGAGCGGTAGTTTTGTTCGAGTTTGACGGGCGCGTCGATGTGGAATTCTTCCATCAGCGCGGTCATGTTGCCGACGTGCGCGCCACGGAACCGATAGATGCTTTGGTCGTCGTCGCCGACGGCAAATACCGCCGCGTTGCCGCCCGCCATGAGTTTGAGCCAGGCGTATTGCAGTTTGTTGGTGTCTTGGAACTCGTCGACCAGAATATGGTTGAATCGGTTTTGGTAGTGCCGGCGCAGGATTTCGTTGCTTTGCAGCATTTCGTAGCTGCGGAGCATGAGTTCGGCAAAATCGACCACGCCTTCGCGTTGGCAGATTTTGTCGTATTCGGCGTAGCACTCAATCATGCGGCTTGTGTGCGGGTCGGGCGCGCTCAACACGGAAGCGCGCAAACCGGATTCTTTTTGCGCGTTGATAAAGCCTTGCAATGAACGCGGCGCGATGATTTCTTCGGCGATGTTTAGGCTTTTGAGCAGGCGTTTGATCAGGGAAAGCTGGTCGCCGCTGTCGAGGATTTGGAAGGAAGAGGGCAGACCTGCGTCGCGGTGGTGCAGGCGCAAAAAGCGGTGGCAGAGGCCGTGGAACGTGCCGAGCCACATGGCGCGGACGTTGACTGGAATCATCGCGCCGAGTCGGGTTTGCATTTCTTTGGCGGCTTTGTTGGTAAACGTTACCGCCATAATGCTATGCACGCTTGCCTGACCGGTTTGCAACAGCCATGCGATGCGCGTGGTCAGCACGCGGGTTTTGCCGCTGCCTGCGCCCGCCAAAACGAGGGCGGATTGCGGCGGCCAGGTTACGGCGGAAAGTTGTTCGGGGTTTAAGCCTTGCAGGAGGTTGGGGGCGGATTGGTCGGGAAACATAGGGATGCCGTCTGAAAAGTGGAATGCGCTATTTTAATAGAAACGGAAGGATGACGTTTGAAAACAAAACAGAAACTGTACGATGGCGGACGGCGGCAGCATAGGGCGGGTGCGCCGACATTATCTGAGTTGCAGCAGGTCTTTCCTAACCAGTTCTTCCAAAGGCATACCCAACGCATCGGCAATCTGACCCATCACATCAATGGAAACCGAACGGCTGCCGCGTTCTATTTCGCTGATATAGGTTTTGCTTACACGCGCACTGAAAGCCAACTCTTCTTGAGAAAGCTCTTTCAAACGCCTGACCTGCCTCATATTTTGGGCGAAGATAAGGCGGTAGGGGTTTGGGGTGGTCGGTTTTTCCATGCATGGAGTATGGAAAAATCCCAATATTCAAACAATAAACTATAGCTTACTAAAATAAAACTATAGTTGAATAAATTTGTAAAATAGAATAATATTTCAAATGCAGCACATTAAAATTTTTTAAATTTTATTCAGAAGGGTAAAAAATGAGAGTGAACCGTATTGCTTTGATGTCGGTATCGGCAGCCCTCTTGGCTGCCTGCGCCACACCGTATGCATATTGGCATAAGGACGGGGCCTCCAAGCAAGAGGCACTCGACCAATTGGGCTACTGCCGCAAGGATGTCGATGCAAACCGTTTGGAAAAACAGAAAGCCGCCAAGCTGGTTTTCTACTGCATGAAAGCCAACGGTTACAGCCTGATGAGGGGATACCGTTAAGCAGGTTAAAGACCGCCTGACGACGGTTGGCACGCGGCCGGACGTGGGGAAGCCTTATATATTGCACCCAGCCAAAGGGGCGCATTACTTTTTTTCCCGCAAATCCTGAAAACAAGGCGGTATCCGGATGGGTTTCAATCCCGCAACGGCGAGGAAAATATTTTGTATCCGATAGGGCGGTTTGCCGCCCGAACTTAGGAATAACCGCCTTGCAACAGCCGGAATCGTACCGATTGTTCAAACACCGCCAGAACAAACGGCTGCGTTTCAAAATAGTGCCGCGAAACAGGCTGGGGCGGATAAAGTTGTTTTAGTCCGAAAAATTAACAGGCCATATTTTAATATAGTATTGATAGATATAATTATCTTCAATATATTCAATAGGATAACTTTCTTCCCAACCGAAAAATAATTGTCTTTTCCCTTGCAGATAATTGAAATCAACAGATTACTAAAACACAACCAGTTAAAATAGCTTCAAATGATGGCAAAATGCGTATCCGGCATTTCAGACCGGCAAATCCGCACCATCTGAAAATGCAGCCGTAACCCGATGCCGTCTGAAACCCGGATTATCGGGCTTCAGACGGCATGGGTCGGGTTTTAGGTTTCAACCGTCGCGCGCAACTAAATAGGCATCCAGGCTGCGGCTTGCCGGTACCGATTTTGTGATAGCGCAAAAACAATTGGAAAAACAGTTAAAATTAAGACATTTTCCAATGCCTGCAAAAATTCCGTATCAAAACATAACCACTGCACACAAGCTGATATAAATAATGATTTCAAAGCAATAGAAATGAGAAATCCAACCTTATCCAAATTTTCGTTATCGTCCCAAAATATGTTTATCAACGGATACCATAAACATTTTGTCATTAACTTAGACAGCCCAAAAATTGGAACATATAAGGTAAGCGTAATAAACCATACAAAAATATTAGCGTATCCGCCAGTCATTGAGATTTCAGGAAAATACATTCCAATATATTTGGTTTGACTCAAATAAAGCCGATTTGTACCAAAAGGGTCGTTGAATAAAATCGGCATAGGATAAAATGCCAAAATAATCAAATAAGTAAGTGTATAAAAAGACACTTCGCCAATAAATCTTTTTACTTCATAGCTCCTCTAGGCTTTTATATCATTAGGATAAAACGACGTATCTTGAACAAGTATCCGATCAGAATTTCCAGATACCCATTCTTGACATTTATATCTGGATTTTTCCCATAAACCGGTAAATATACCTACAATAATAGCTGTAACAATACCGCAAACAATATTTAATACTATTGATTTCCAATCATTTGAATCAAGTATTTTACTTCCTTAAATTTTGATAAATCAAAACGTAACAGTTCAATACTTGTGCATTCTCAATGCGCCTCTTCCCAATTCTCCCCTACGCCAACCTCAGCCACCAGCGGTACATCCAATAATCCGCCGTCCACTTTCGCCATAATCTGCGGCAGTTTTTCTTTGACTAAATCCAGTTCGGCTTCAGGTACTTCCAGTACCAGTTCGTCATGCACCTGCATGACCAGTTTGCTACCGATGCCGTCTGAAAGCCAGTTTCGCACGTCTATCATGGCGCGTTTGATGAGGTCGGACGCGGTGCCCTGCATGGGGGCGTTGATGGCGGCGCGCTCGGCTCCTGCGCGGGCGTTGGCGTTTTTGTTGCGGATGTCGGGCAGGTAGAGGCGGCGACCGAACAGGGTTTCGACAAAGCCTTGCGCGGCGGCTTGTTCTTTGGTGCGCTGCATGTATTCGGCGACGCCGGGGTAGCGGGCGAAGTAGCGGTCGATAAAGTTTTTGGCGGAGATGTTGTCGATGCCCAGTGATTTGGCGAGGCCGTATTGGCCCATGCCGTAAATCAGGCCGAAGTTGATGGTTTTGGCGTAGCGGCGTTGTTCGGGCGAGACGTTCTCGGGGTCGATGCCGAATACTTCGGCGGCGGTGCGGCGGTGTACGTCTTCGCCGTTTTGGAACGCAGCGATGAGGGTTTTGTCGCCGGAGAGGTGCGCCATGATGCGCAGCTCGATTTGGGAATAGTCAGCGGAAACGATGACGCTGCCCGGCGGCGCGGTAAAGGCGCGGCGGACTTTTCTACCTTCGGCGGTGCGGATGGGGATGTTTTGCAGGTTGGGGTTATTGCTGGCGAGGCGGCCGGTAATGGCGACGGCTTGGGCGTAGGTGGTATGCACGCGGCCGTCTTTGAGGGAAATCATTTCGGGCAGTTTGTCGGTGTAGGTGGATTTGAGTTTCGCCAAGCTGCGGTTTTGCAGGATGATTTTGGGCAGGGGGTAGTCGGGCGCGAGCTGTTCGAGCACGGCTTCGTTGGTGGAAATGCCGCCTTTGGCGGTTTTTTTCAGGCCTTTGGTGGGAATGCCCATTTTGTCGAACAGGATTTCTTGCAGCTGTTTCGGCGAGTTGAGGTTGAACGGCTGGCCTGCGGCGGCGTAGGCTTCCTGTTCAAGCTTCATCAGCTCCGCGCCGAGTTCCGCGCTTTGGCGGGCGAGTTCGGCGCGGTCGATTTGCACGCCGTTGCGTTCCATTTCAAACAATACCTGCGCGACGGGCAGCTCCATTTTTTCATACATTTCAAGCTGTTTTTCGTCCATTTGCGCGCGCAGGTGTGCTTCGAGGCGCAAGGCGAAATCGGCGTCTTGGGCGGCGTATTCGGTTGCCTGCCCGATGGCGACATCGGCAAAACCGATTTGCTTCGCGCCTTTGCCGCACAGCGATTCGTAGGTAATGGTTTCCAAGCCCAGCCAGCGTTCGGACAATTCGTCCAAACCGTGTCCGAGATGGCTCTCGATGATGTAGGAAGCGAGCATCGCGTCGCCGGCAATGCCGTTCAGCGCGATACCGTAGTTGGCGAAAACGTGTTGGTCGTATTTGAGGTTTTGCCCGATTTTTTTCAGGGCGGGATTTTCCAAATGCGGTTTCAGACGGCCTAATACGTCTTGCAAATCAAGCTGTTCGGGCGCGGCAGTCAGGCTGTGTCCTACGGGGATGTAAACCGCTTCGCCTGCTTGGAACGCGATGCTGATGCCGACCAGCGCGGCATTCATCGCGTCTAGGGACGTAGTTTCCGTATCAATGCCGATTTTTTCCGCCTGCGCCAGTTTGTCCAACAAGGCGGCAAACTGCGCTTCAGTGGTAATGGCTTGATAATCCAGTTTTTCAGGGGCTGGGGCATGCTCTATGATTTTTTCAGACGACGTTTCCATGTCCAACGCCGCCTGTTCGCCTATCGTATCGCTGCCGAACAAATCGCCGTCCGCCGCTTCGTGCATACGGCTTTCCGCTTCTTTCAGCCAGGTGCGGAAGCCCCAGCGTTTGAAATCGACAACCAGTTGCGCCCATTTCGGCGGTGTGCGGCGCAGGCTTTCGAGGCCGTCTGAAAGCTCGGTGTGCAAGTCCACATCGGTTTTAATCGTTACCAAATCATACGACAGCGGCAGTTGTTCCAAAGCGGCTTGCAGGTTTTCGCCCACTTTGCCCTTGACTTCCGCCGCGTGTTCCATCACGCCTTGCAACGAGCCGTAGGCTTCCAGCCATTTCACCGCCGTTTTCGGGCCGCACTTCTCCACGCCCGGCACGTTGTCCACCTTATCACCCATCAGCGCGAGATAATCGCGGATTTGGTCGGGGCGCACGCCGAATTTTTCCTTCACGCCTTCAATATCCAGCGTTTCGCCGCTCATCGTGTTCACCAGCGTTACGCGCTCGTTCACCAACTGCGCCATGTCCTTATCGCCGGTGGACACCACCACATTCCAACCCGCTTCGCCGGCCATTGTCGCCAGCGTGCCGATAACGTCGTCCGCTTCGACTTGCGGAATCACCAGCACCGGCCAGCCCATCAGCCGCACCAAATCCGGCAAGGCTTCCGCCTGCGGGCGCAAATCGTCCGGCATCGGCGGGCGCGTCGCCTTATAGTCGGGGAACATCTCGTGGCGGAAATTCTTGCCCTTCGCATCAAACACTACCGCGCAATAATCGTGCACATAATCCGAGCGCAGCCGACGCAGCATGTTCAACACGCCATACATCGCCCCCGTCGGCGCACCGTCAGGCGCGGTCAATTGCGCCATCGCGTGATAAGCGCGGTAGAGATAAGAAGAGCCGTCAACAAGGAGAAGGGTGTGAATGGTTGCCATGATAGTATCTGCTGATGAGAAAATAAAAATGACCTAATTATAAGGGATAATCAAAATGCCGTCTGAAAGCCCATTTCAGACGGCATTTGAATCCGGCCTGCCTTATTTGCCCAAATATTTTGCCCAATTCAGATACAGCCGGGCAATATTTTCTTCATCACGATGATGGGAAGGGGTATAACCGTCTTTAGGCGGCATATATCTGACAAATGATTCTATTTCTTCCGGATAATCGAAATCTGCATAAATTTTTTCAACTTCCCCCAAAGGATCCTCAAATTCTTCTTTTCTATGGAATACATCGCTTAAGAGGACGTACAGCCAATTTTTAGGGGAATAATCCCTCATTTCCGAAGCCAAATCTTCCAGAACAGGTTTTAATTCAAAAATATTGGATTTGTTGATTAAAGATAGCTTGAACACGCGTTCATCATGATCTGAAAGCGTCATTTTTCGGGCATAAGCTGCCACATCAGCCCAACCCAAGTATTTATTCTCATATCCCCACAGAATATCCTTCCAAGAAAGGCGGACTTTTTGCGCGGTTAAATCAAGGTTCATTTTTTACTCCGGTTGCCTGCTCCGTCATTCCGCCCCTTCCGATTATGCCTGTTACGAAAAGTCTTCCAAATGACGGCTGATTGCCTCTTCAACAGTCGGATGCCAATCCATAAATGAAGCCTGCAATTCCTCTAAAACCAACTCATTGAATAAATCATCCAAATTCCGCCAATCCGTTTTGTCATCCGGATAGAGGAAATTTGCCATAACGACAGTATGTTTGTTTTGGGAATAATCCGATAAGGCGCAAATCATCAGATACCGCCCCAAATGCTCCAGATAAAAAATCCTTTTTTCCAAAGGAACCCGGTTATTCCGTTGCCCGTTTTCCATTTCCCACCCTTTAACGTATCGGCTTCCGCGTCCTTCAAATTGGATTAGCTGCCTTCCACCAAGCAAACGCCCGAGCCCCTTTCATCATTTGAATATCCGTTTGACCATATTTATCAGATAACTATCTTCTTTATATAAATCAATCAGCAAAGGCACGATACCCGGCTCATAAAATAATTCTGTCGTATCAGATGTTTCTTTTAACGCGGAAATTATTTCCAACAGCTCATACCCGTATCGGGGATAAGCAAACAAATAGGGGACTGTTTCACGCAAACATGAAAATGCTTCGTAACTTCGCATTTTCCATATATGTTCATCTTTAAAATCGCTCAAATACCATTCATCCAATTCACTTTCCGGATCGGATATCAATCGGATAAATTCATTTAGTTCGTCCTTAAACATATCGAATCCTTAAACTTAAAATCTATTTTTATCCCCATATCCTTATTTTCCACATCATGAATTTCAATGCCGTTAATATTTTGCGTTTTCCCAAGCCGTCCGCCACAGTATAAATTATTTTTTATATCAATTACTTATATGTTTAACAACTTACCGCCGGGCTTGCTTTGGCTGCGTATCAAGATTATCCGGTTCGCGGCGGGCGTTTGCTTTGTTTCAAACAGGGCGGCGCGTAAGGGATTTTCAAGGGGCGGCAGGCGGAAAAAGGAAACGAAAATGCCGTCTGAACGGCAAAACGTGCGTTCAGACGGCATTTTGGGCGGAACGCGTCATCGCGCCAAAGCCTTCAAACATTCTTTGACCAATGCCGGACCTTTGTATATCAATCCGCTGTACACCTGGACGGCGGTCGCGCCCAAGCGGATTTTCTCTGCCGCGTCCTTGCCGTTCATGATGCCGCCTACGCCGATAATCGGCAGCTTGCCGTCGATGTGATCTGCCAACAGCTTCAACACCCGATTACTTTTTTCATGAACGGGCAGCCCGCTCAAACCGCCCTGCTCGCCTGCGAGCGGATGGCTGCCGAGGCTTGATTTGTCGATGGTGGTATTGGTGGCGATGATGCCGTCCATTTCGACGGATTTGACGACGCGGGCGATGTCTTCGATTTGCGTCTCATCTAAATCGGGGGCGATTTTGACGGCGAGCGGAACGTATTTGCCGTGGGCGGCGGCAAGCTGTGCCTGTTTGTTTTTCAAAGCCTCGAGCAATGCGCCCAATTCGCCGCCGCCTTGCAGCGCGCGGAGGTTTTTGGTGTTGGGCGAGGAAATGTTGACGGTGATGTAGCTTGCGTGCGCGTAGGCTTTTTCGAGGCAGATTAAATAATCATCGGCGGCGTTTTCGATGGGCGTAACCGCGTTTTTGCCGATGTTGATGCCCAATACGCCACTGAATTTACTTTTTTCGATGTTGCGTATCATCGCGTCGATGCCGTGGTTGTTGAAACCCATGCGGTTGATGATGCCTTGGTGTTCGGGAACGCGGAAGAGGCGCGGCTGCGGGTTGCCGGGCTGCGGTTTGGGCGTAACCGTGCCGATTTCGATGAAGCCGAAACCGAGCGCGCCCAAAGCGTCGATGTATTCGCCGTTTTTATCGAGCCCTGCGGCAAGTCCGACAGGGTTGGGCAAATCCATACCCATCAGTTTTACAGGTTTGGTACGGTTGTCGGTTACGGGAATCAGACCCAATTTATAAACCGTGTTGAGCGCGTCGAGCGTGAAGTGGTGGGCTTTCTCGGCATCAAGTGCAAACAGGATGCGGCGGGCAAGTGGATACATGACAGGGCTTTCTGCTTCAGATGGAAATGCCGTCATTTTAACCGAAATCCCGCCAAACATACGGCACACAGGTCAAACTTGAACGACAAAACCCGCCGCACCCAAAAATGTACAAATCCGCAAATATTGATATAATAGGCATTAGATAGAAAACTCTATTAAAAGTCGGTACAATACCACCGATTTATTTCCCTTAAACAACCTGCCGCAAGGCATAAAGGAACGACTGATATGTCAAACATCGAACAACAAGTTAAAAAAATTGTTGCTGAACAACTGGGCGTAAACGAAGCCGACGTGAAAAACGAATCTTCCTTCCAAGACGACTTGGGCGCGGATTCTTTGGACACCGTGGAGCTGGTTATGGCTTTGGAAGAAGCCTTTGGTTGCGAAATCCCCGACGAAGATGCCGAAAAAATCACCACCGTCCAACTGGCTATCGACTACATCAATGCCCACAACGGCTAACCGGTCGTCGCCCGACACAACAGCCTCTGCTGCACCGCGCAATAGAGGCTTTTCCCTTATATGGCAAACTGTTTGAACTCCTGCCGCAAATTTCAGACGGCATCTGCACGACAGCCGCATATGCCCCCATTCCGACAACCAACAGCGAGGTTATCATGAGTCAGAGAAGAGTAGTCATTACAGGCTTAGGTCAGGTTTCCCCTGTCGGCAACACTGTCGCAGAGGCTTGGAACAACCTGCTCGCCGGCAAAAGCGGCATCGGCGCGATTACCCGCTTTGACGCATCCGACATCAACAGCCGTGTCGCCGGCGAAGTGCGCGGTTTCGACATCGGACAATACATCAGCGCGAAAGAAGCGCGCCGGATGGACGTATTCATCCACTACGGCATCGCCGCCGCGCTTCAGGCAATCGCCGATTCGGGTTTGGACGATGTGGAAAACCTCGATAAAGACCGCGTCGGCGTAAACATCGGTTCCGGCATCGGCGGACTGCCCAGCATCGAGGCCACAGGCAAAGCCGTAATCGAAGGCGGCGCGCGCAAAATCAACCCTTTCTTCATCCCCGGCTCGCTGATCAACCTGATTTCCGGACACGTTACCATCCTCAAAGGCTACCGCGGCCCCAGCTACGGGATGGTTTCCGCCTGCACCACCGGCGCGCACGCCATCGGCGATTCCGCCCGACTAATTAAATACGGCGACGCAGATGTGATGATTGCAGGCGGTGCCGAAGGCGCAATCAGCACTTTGGGCGTGGGCGGTTTTGCCGCGATGAAAGCCCTCTCCACCCGCAACGACGACCCCGCCGCCGCTTCCCGTCCGTGGGACAAAGGCCGCGACGGCTTCGTTATCGGCGAAGGCGCGGGCGTATTGGTGTTGGAAGAATTGGAACACGCCAAAAAACGCGGCGCGAAAATCTACGCCGAAATCGTCGGCTTCGGGATGAGTTCCGATGCCTACCACATTACCGCGCCGAACGAAGAAGGCCCTGCGCTCGCCGTTACCCGCGCACTGAAAGATGCCGGACTGAATCCCGAAGACGTGGATTACGTCAACGCACACGGCACGTCCACCCCCTTGGGCGATGCCAACGAAACCAAAGCCCTCAAACGCGCGTTCGGCGAACACGCCTACAAAACCGTCGTCAGCTCGACCAAATCCATGACCGGCCACCTGCTCGGCGCGGCGGGCGGCGTGGAGGCGGTGTACAGCATTTTGGCGATACACGACGGCAAAGTTCCACCGACCATCAACCTTGTTGAACAGGACATCGAAGCCGGTTGCGATCTGGACTACTGCGCCAACGAAGCACGCGACGTGGAAATCGACGTTGCCATCTCCAACTCCTTCGGCTTCGGCGGCACCAACGGCACGCTGGTGTTCAAACGCTTCAAAGGCTGATTCCGCAAAGCCGCCGCCGACATCGAAATGCCGTCTGAAACCGTTTCAGACGGCATTTTCAAAACACCCCGCCCGTTACCGGCACTTCGCGGCACACAAGGCAGCCTTATAATACGCAGGCAAACCCAAGCCTTGCCGGATTGCAGGATGAAACCCTGCCGTAGCAGACCGCATTTCCAATCCTATATTCAAGGTATCCGCCTTATGAAAATCGTTTTTATCACCACAGTCGCATCCAGCATTTACGGTTTCCGCGCCCCCGTCATTAAAAGATTAATCGGCAAAAACCATCAGGTGTATGCCTTTGTATCGGAGTTTTCCGATAACGATTTGGATATTATCAGGGAAATGGGGGTTACACCCGTTACCTACCGTTCAAACCGCAGCGGGCTGAACCCGTTTTCCGATATAAAATCCACCTTCCTCATATTTAAAGCACTCAAAAAAATATCGCCGGATTTGGTTTTCCCTTATTTCGCAAAACCCGTGATTTTCGGCACTTTTGCCGCAAAACTGGCAGGCGTGCCCAGAATCGTCGGGATGCTGGAAGGTTTGGGATTCGCATTTACCCCGCAGCCGGAAGGCATACCGTTAAAAACAAAAATCATAAAGGGGATTTTGACTGCCTTGTACCGCATTGCCCTGCCGATGTTGGAAAGCCTGATTGTATTAAACCCCGACGACAAAGACGAACTGACGGACAAATACGGCATCAAAATAAAAAACATCCATATTTTGGGCGGAATCGGTCTGGATTTGCGGCAATATCCTTATTCCGAAGCGGATATTCCCGATGAAAAAGAACCCGTAAAATTTCTCTTTATCGGCAGATTTCTGAAAGAAAAAGGGATTGATGATTTTATTCGGGCGGCGGAACGGGTTAAGGGCAAATACCCCAATACGGTTTTTACCGCTTTGGGCGCAATCGACAAATCGCGCGGGAGGGGGGGGGGCGATTTGAAACGGCTTATCGCCCGCGATATTATCCGTTTCCCCGGTTTTGTGAACAATGTTTCCGAAGTGATAAAAGAACATCATATATTCGTATTGCCGTCTTATAGGGAAGGCGTTCCCCGAAGCACTCAGGAGGCAATGGCCGTCGGCAGGGCGGTGATTACGACGGATGTACCCGGCTGCAGGGAAACGGTCGCCGACAAGGTCAACGGCTTCCTGATCGAACCTTGGAATCCCCGCATCTTGGCCGAAAAAATGATTTATTTTATCGAAAACAGGGAAGCCGTCCGCCTGATGGGGAATGCAAGTTATGCGATTGCCAAAGATAAATTCGATGCCGAAAAAGTCGATTTGAAATTGCTCGATATTTTGAAGGCGTAAACAAGGCTGCCGGCTTTTGAGTTTCGGTCATTTCTGATAAACCCCCGCCATTCCCGCGAAACCCCCGCCATTCCCGCGAAACCCCCGTCATTCCCGCCAAAGCCCCGTCATTCCCGCGAAAGCGGGAATCCAGGTTCGTTGAGTTTCGGTCATTTCCGATAAATTCTTGCAACTTTGCGTTTCTAGATTCCCGCTTTCGCGGGAATGACGGCGGAGGGGTTGCCGCCTTCCCAGCAAATTCCCGTAATTTGAAATCCCGTCATTCCCGCGCAGGCGGGAATCTAGCCCGTTGAGTTTCAGCCGTCTCCGACAAATTGCCGCAGCATTAAGTTTCCGGATTCCCGCTTTCGCGGGAATAACGGGATATTTTTGCATTTGGCAAAAATGCCGCCTGAAATTTTTTCAGCGGTCGTAAGATGTTGTGCAGGGGAAGATGTAGCAACTGTATTTTTCACCCCGTCGGGCAAAAATACAGTTGCTACGGCACTGAACCGGAACATCCCACAACCGTCCATATCCACCGTCTGACCGACCAGGCAGGTCATCCACAAAGGCTTGACGGCCGGAGCCGGCACCGTGGACACCGTCGTCATCCCGACTGAAAATGCCACATCGCCTTTGGCAAGGAAGCTCATAATATTGGACGACACGCCGCCCGGACACGCCCCCACCAACACCAGCCCCAAAGTCAGCCCCGGCGAAAGGTCGAACAGCTTGGCAATACCGATGGCGAGCAGCGGCATCACGGTATATTGCGCCGCCGCACCGATAAACACATCCAAAGGACGCTGCGCCAAAATCCGGTAGTCCTCCCTGCCCAAAGTCATCCCCATACCCAGCATAATGATGCCCGGCACCAAAGCCTGAACATCGCCCTTGACCCATACAAACGAAGCCTGTCCGATAAACGCAACCGCCGACGCAAGCAAAATGACCAAAGCCGTAAACCGCGTCAGGTTGCGGCTCAAACCAATCAGAAAACCCATCACACCCCCTCCCGAAACGGTGCACCTTGCGCCGGGCATCATTGCCGCCCGTGCAAAACCGGTCGGCGGCTCGCACCGTCCCCGCCCGACCTGTTGTACTAACCGGAATTAACAAATACGGCACAAATATTAACCCGAACCGCAAACGCCCATCAGGCCCTTTCAGACGGCATCGGCAGGCATACCGTTGGCTATATCCAAAGAATCAGGAATTATTTAGCCCGAATCATCCGGGTTGTTAAAATCCGCAAACTTAACCGATTCAAAATACACATTATGACGCACACCGCATCGAAAACACCCAAACTCTGGGCGGTCATTGCCGCCGCCGCATTCATCCTGCTGATTACCATCGGCATGAGGATGACGCTCGGACTGTTCGTCCAACCCGTCGTCAACACCACCGAATTGAGCATTGCCCAATTCAGCCTCATCATCGCCGTTTTCCAACTGATGTGGGGCATATCGCAACCATTGTCCGGCGCACTTGCCGACCGTTTCGGCGCGTTCAGAGTATTAAGTGGCGGCGCAGTCCTGCTCGTCTGCGCCTGCCTGATTGCCCCCAACATCCCGACTTATTGGGGGCTGATGATTGCCGTCGGGCTGCTGCTCGCATTCGGCACAGGCTCAGGCGGTTTCTCCATCATTATGGGACAGGTTGCCGCCCAAGTCCCCGCACACAAACGCGGCTTGGCATCCGGACTGGTCAACGCAGGCGGTTCGGCAGGACAATTCCTGTTCGCACCGCTGGTTCAAGGACTCGTCGTCCTGCCCGAAGTCGGCTGGACGGGTACATTTTACGTTTGGGGCGCAATCGCCCTGCTGATTCTGCCCGTCTCATGGTGGCTTGCCGGCGGCAACAACGCCGCCCACACCCAACACGCCCAAGCCACACACGGACAAAGCCTCGGAGAAGCAGTCAAAACCGCCTTCAAAACCCCAAGCTACATCCTGCTGCACCTGAGCTTTTTCGCCTGCGGCTTCCACATCGCCTTTCTCGTAACCCACCTACCCACGGAAGTCGCCCTGTGCGGACTGCCCGCCACCGTCGCCTCGACATCCATCGCCATCATCGGACTGGCAAACATCGCCGGTTGCGTGTTCTCAGGCTGGTGCACAAGCCGCGTTCGGGGCAAATACGTCCTGTTCGGACTGTACACCTCGCGCGCCGCAATGATACTCATCTACATTTTTTCGCCCAAGACCGACTTTAATTTCTATATTTTCGCCGCCGCACTCGGATTCACTTGGCTCGCCACCGTCACGCCGACCGCCTCCATTACCGGCAAACTCTTCGGCACGCGCTACCTCGCCACCCTGTTCGGACTGACGATGCTCAGCCACCAAATCGGCGGATTCCTCGGCTCGTACATCGGCGGCATCGTCATCACACAATTCGGCGACTACGGCTGGATGTGGTACGCCGATGCACTGCTGGCCGGAACTGCCGCCCTCCTCAACCTCCCCATCCGAGAACCCGAAACCGCCTGACAAAAATGCCGTCTGAAACCTTCAGACGGCATTTTCAAAAACATCCGACATATCCGCCGACATTTCAACCCACAAAATTCTCCACCGCATTCTGCCCCAACACGCCCCCTACCTGCGCATTGAACAGGGCATTGGTGTTGGTGCTGCCGCCGGCTTTCAGGCTGCTTTGCCGGCTTTGGCGGTAGTTTTGGTTTTGCTCTTTGCCGGCGGATTTAAAGCCGAAACCGGCTTCGACGGGCAGCAGGGTGGCGCCAAAAATTATCTGCGTTAAAGTTCATTTTCATAGTAAGGTGTTAAAAAAATATTCTCCTCTTCCCAAGGAGAAGATACGCCATTTTGATTCATAAATATTTCATAATTATAAAAATCTTTATCATAATCTCCATATGTAATTTTCATTCCTTTTAACCACATGGCATCACATTCGTCACATAGAATAATTTCTTTCAAAATGTATTTTGATTTAAAAATATACAATATTCCTTGGTTGCAGCGCGGACATATTTTTGGATTCATAATGTATCTCTAATCTATTTTATTACAGGGTAAGCAGAAATAATTTTCCCGGTATTAGGAACTACAATAATTCGTATAAAAGTCTCCCCTTTTGTACCTACCTGTCTTCCCATATTAACTACATAAGTACCAGGATCACCAAAAACCGGAAGTCCTCTTTTTTTCCAAGCTTCATCAATCAATACGGCAAGAAAGAAAGCCATAAAATCCGCAAGCATCCTCCTGCCCATTGATACGACAGGTAAGCAACATCAGAACAGCACGCAACAACTGTCCGAATCCGTATCGAAAATACCATCCAATGATACAAAACCAGATTAAAACAGCAATATCCGGGCGAAACAGACCCAAAACAGACAAACCCATCAAATCGGGCAGACGAAAAAATACCGACCTTAAGGTCGGTATTTTCAATACTTGGCGCGGCGGACGGGGCTCGAACCCGCGACCCCCGGCGTGACAGGCCGGTACTCTAACCAACTGAGCTACCACCGCGCATCCATTGTTTGCAACAATGAAAGGAAACTTGGTGGGTGATGACGGAGTCGAACCGCCGACATTCTGCTTGTAAGGCAGACGCTCTACCAACTGAGCTAATCACCCGTGTATAAAAAATACCGACAGAGTCAGTATTGTGAAACTTGGCGCGGCGGACGGGGCTCGAACCCGCGACCCCCGGCGTGACAGGCCGGTACTCTAACCAACTGAGCTACCACCGCGCATCCATTGTTTGCAACAATGAAAGGAAACTTGGTGGGTGATGACGGAGTCGAACCGCCGACATTCTGCTTGTAAGGCAGACGCTCTACCAACTGAGCTAATCACCCTTGCGATTTGCGAAAACACTATTAAACCAAATAATCGGCCTTCATGCAAGCATTATTTGAACGCCCCATTCAATCGCCTTGCAAACTCCAGTTTTCAAACGAAATAATTTCATCCTTTTTGCCGACGATGACTAATATGTCTCCGCCTTCCAAAACGAAGGAAGGAACGGGATTTTCAATCCTCGCGGTACGGCGGCGGACGAACAGCAGTTTGATGCCGTGCCTGTCCAAAGGCAGTGCGCCGATTGTTTTTCCGACGGCATAAGCCTCTTGCACCAAAGAAAAAGCATGGCGGCAAACCGTTTTTCCGTTTTCCCCGAATCCCGCTTCGTCGTCGCTGCCGACAAACAGCCCCTCCAACGCGGCATAACGGCTGTGGCGGATATTTGCCATCGTCTGATAGACGTGCCGGTACGACGCGCCGTTGCCCAACATCGCATAGCCTGCCAGCACGAGTCCGGTTTCTTTAGTGTCGGACACAGCCTCTTCCGCGCCCATATCGGTAAACGTTTTCACATAATCGTCGTCGGTGGCGCGCGCATACACAGGCATATTGGGATACATGGACAGCACATTGTCTAAAACGTGTTGCGTTTCGTGCATATTGTTGAGCGTAACCACCACCATTTTCGCCCGTCCCAGACCGGCGGCTTCCAATACTTCCCTGCGTTTCGCATCGCCGAACGACACCGGCTCGCCCGCACTTCTGGCTACCTGCACGCGCGCAATGTCCAAGTCGAGCGCGAAATACGGAATATCCTCTTGGGCAAGGACGCGTCCGACCGTCTGTCCGCCCCTGCCGAAGCCGACAATCAGCACATGGTCGGACTTGCTCATGGTTTCTACCAGCATACTGTGCAGATCGAGCGATTTCATGTCCCAGCTCGACTTGACCAAACGTCCGACCAGCGCATCGCTGCTGCCCAAGAGGAAGGGCGCGATAATCATCGACAGCAGAACCGCCGCCGTCGCCGCCTGTTCCAATTCGGGCGAAACCATATCAAGCTGCCCGGCAATGGCCAGCATCACGAAGCCGAACTCGCCGCCTTGCGCGAGATACAAAGCCGTTTTGAGGCTGTCGCCGACCGAATGTTTCATTTTGAAGGCAATGGCAAACACAACCAGTGCCTTCAACACCAGCAGCATTGCCAACAGCATCAATACCTGCCGCCAGCCGCCGACCAATGCCTGAATGTCCAGCTTCATGCCGACCGTGATAAAGAAAAAGCCGAGCAAAATATCGCGGAACGGGCGGATGTCGTCTTCGACTTGGAAACGGTATTCCGTTTCCGAAAGCAGCATCCCCGCCACAAACGCGCCCAACGCCATCGACAGCCCTTCCAACGCCGTCAGATAGGACACGCCCAGCGTTACCAGCAGCACATTGATCATAAAGAGTTCGGACGATTTGCGTTTTGCCACCATCCTGAACCATCGCGACATAATTTTACTGCCGACGAAAAACAGCAGCCCCAGCGTCAGCAGCATTTTTGCAAACGCCAAACCCAAGGCCGCCCAAATATTTCCGTCCCCTCCGCCAGCCAGTGCGGGAATCAGAATCATCAGCGGCACGACGGCGATGTCCTGCATCAGCAGCACGCCCATCGCCATCTGACCGTGCGGCTGCCCCAATTCCGTCTTTTCCGACAAAATCCGGCTCACAATCGCCGTGGACGACATCGCCAACGCGCCCGATACGGCAAACGCCCAAGTGAACGGCACGCCCGTCAGCATCAGTATGCCCATCACCGACAGCATCGTAATGCCGACCTGCAAACCGCCCAGACCGAACACCAGCCGCCTCATCGCCCTCAGCTTGGGCAATGAAAACTCCAAACCGATGCTGAACATCAGGAACACAATCCCGATTTCGCCCAAATAATCCGTCGCATGGCTTTTCGGAATCAGGCTGAGCATACCGGGCCCCGCTAAAAAGCCCACCAGCAGGTAGCCCAGCATGGAGGGAATGTTGAACTTACGGCACAGGATCACCGTAATGACCGACACCAGCAGAACAACCACAATAGGGGCAAGCGAAAATTCATTCATAGGCCGTCCGAACAGGAAAATACAGAAAAATGCCGTCTGAAACGGCACACGCCGCCGCATTATAACAAAACACTACACATCGTCCGAAACAGTTGCGGCATACAATTCTGCTAAAATACGCCCTTTCGATTTTGAGCCGCACACCGACATGACCGCCACAGCCGCCGCCATAGACCGCCTGCTTCCCCAAACCCAATGCCGCGAATGCGGCTACGACGGCTGCCTGCCCTACGCACAGGCAGTCGCAACAGGCGAAGCGTACAACCTCTGCGCCCCGGGCGGTGAGACCGTCGTCCGCGACCTTGCCGCCCTGCTCGTCAAACCCCTTGTCGCACCCGCCAAAACCCAAGCCAAAGCACTCGCCCGGATAGACGAAACCGCCTGCATCGGCTGCACCGCCTGCATCCGCGCCTGCCCTGCCGATGCCATTATGGGCGCGGGCAAACTTATGCACACCGTCATCGCCGACGAATGCACCGGCTGCGGACTCTGCGTCGCCCCCTGCCCCGTGGACTGCATCCATATGCAGCCCGTTGCCGACACCGTCCTGCCGCGAGCGCGCCGTTTCAGCCTGTCCGCCGACAGCCGTTTTGCCGCCGCCGAACACGCGCGTGCGCGCTACCTCAAACGCAACGAACGCAAACAGCGCGAAGCCGACGAACGCAAAGCCATGCTTGCCGAACGCGAAGCCGCCGTCCGCAACGCGCGTCCGCAAACGCCCGACACACCGGAAAAACCGTCGTTCAACCCCGCCGACCTCATCGCCAAAGCCATGGCAAAAGCGCAAACCCAACAAGAACGCCTCGTTGCCGCCGACAACCGCCAAGGCTATCAGGCGAAACAGATAGCCGAAGCCCGCGAACGCGCCGAGTTGCGCCGCGCCCAACGCGATATGAAATACGGCAGCGACAGCGAAAAAGCCGCCGCCCTCGAATACCTCAAACAATACAAAGCCAAACAGGAAACCGCACAAAACACCGCCTCCTGACCCTTCCCCGAAATGCCGTCTGAAAACCGTTTCAGACGGCATTTTATCAAACTCTCCGTCCGCCGCACCCGTGCCGTCCGCACCTTACCGCCCACCCTTCCGGCCGCGCCGTTTTCAATAAAATATTAATTACACGCCACTACAAATTTGCTATAATCCGCCCCGAAAATCTACCCAACCCCTCAACAAAGGAACAAACCATGGGCATTAAAGTCGCCATCAACGGCTACGGACGCATCGGCCGCCAGGTTTTGCGCGCCATCTACGACTATAAAATCCAAGACCAGCTCCAAATCGTCGCCGTCAACGCCAGCGGCAGCCTTGAAACCAACGCCCACCTCACCAAATTCGACACCGTGCACGGCCGCTTTGACGCCGAAGTATCCCATGACGGCAGCCACCTCATCATCAACGGCGACAAAATTCCCTACTTTTCCACCCGAAATCCCGCCGAACTGCCGTGGAAAGAACTCGGCGTAGATTTGGTCATGGAATGTACCGGCGCGTTTACCAGCAAAGAAAAAGCCAAAATACATCTGGAAAGCGGCGCGAAAAAAGTTCTCATTTCCGCACCGGGCGGCGATGATATCGATGCGACCGTCGTTTACGGCGTAAACGACGGCATCCTGACCGACGACATGACCGTCGTTTCCAACGCCTCCTGCACCACCAACTGCCTCGCCCCCGTCGCCAAAGTATTGAGCGCAAGCGTCGGCATCGTCAAAGGCGCGATGACGACCATCCATGCCCTGACCAACGACCAGACCGTAACCGACGTGCGCCACAAAGACCTCCGCCGGGCACGCAGCGGCATAGAGAACATGATTCCGACCAAAACCGGCGCGGCAAAAGCCGTCGGACTGGTACTGCCCGAATTGAAAGGCAAACTCGACGGGCTTGCCATCCGCGTACCGACCGTCAACGTTTCCCTGGTCGATTTAAGCTTCCAGGCCGGACGCGACACGACAGCCGAAGAAATCAACGCACTGCTGAAAGCCGCCTCCGAAGAAGGCGAGCTCAAAGGTGTTTTGGGCTACAACACCCTGCCGCTTGTTTCCATGGACTTCAACCACACCACCGAAGCCAGCCACTTCGATGCCACACTGACCAAAGTCGTTGACGGCAACATGGTCAAAGTCTTCGCATGGTATGACAACGAATGGGGATTCAGCTGTCAAATGCTGAACACTGCACGCCGCATGTTCGGACTCGAAGTACGCCCGCTCAAATAAGCAATAACCCGTCAAACAAAATGCCGTCTGAAACCCGATGTTTTCAAGTTTCAGACGGCATTTTTCACCGTGATTTTACCCGGCTGTCGTCATTTCCAATTTTATAGTGGATTAAATTTAAATCAGGACAAGGCGACGAAGCCGCAGACAGTACAAATAGTACGGCAAGGCGAGGCAACGCCGTACTGGTTTAAATTTAATCCACTATAATCCACCATATTTGAACCTGACCGAAGCATAAGCCGCCATCAAAGCCCCCTGCACGCCACTTCGCGCCGCCCGATTTCCTCTTTCAACGGCACGGCGTTCAACATCCGCAGACGTTCGGCAAAATCCGCAAACGGCAGCAGCTCCGAACCGAAACGGCGCATATGTTCCGTGTCCTGCTGGCAGTCTATCAGTCCCACGCCCAAATCCGCCAAAAACGGCACGGCGCAGGCAAACGCGATTTTCGACGCATCCGGCTGCAACGCAAACATCGATTCGCCGTAAAACACCCTGCCGATCTGAACGCCGTAAAACCCGCCCGCCAACCTCGTTTTACCGTTTTCATCGGGATAATGGCACTCGAACGAATGCGCGTGTCCCATTTCGTGCAGCTTCAAATATGCCGTCTGAAACTCGGGCGCAATCCAAGTTCCGTCCTGATTCGGGCGCGCCGCTGCCGCACAATGCGCGACCACTTCCGCAAAACAGCCGTTTGCCGTCACCCTATATGCCCTGTTGCGCAGCGTTTTCGCCAGCGAGCGCGGAATATGCAGCCTGTCGGGAAACACCACCGCACGGGACCCAATCGCATACCAAAAAAACCACCCGTCCCGAGAAAACCACGGAAACACGCCGTTCCGATACGCCTCAAGCAGTCTCCCCGCATCCAAATCCCTGCTCACACCGACCAGCCCTTCGTACTCCGACAATGCACGGACAGGATCGGGGAACGCATAATCTCCGGGCGCAAGCAACGGAATACTCATATCAGTCCTCCATAAAACACAGACGGCATTCGAAATGACGAATGCCGTCTGAAAAAACAAACCGTCCGGATTTAACGTTTGCCCTTAGTCTGGCAACCGCTGCACACACCGTACATATACAGCGCGTGATCGACGATGCGGTAGCCGTTTTCTTCCGCGATTTTGTCTTGCAGGGCTTCGATTTCGGGATTGTGGAATTCCGTTACCTCGCCGCATTTCACACAGACGATATGGTCATGGTGGTCGCCCTTATCCAACTCATAAACCGCCTTGCCCGTTTCAAAATGGTGGCGTTGCAAAATACCCGCCTGCTCAAACTGGGTCAGCACGCGGTAAATCGTCGCCACACCGATTTCCACACCCTCTTCCAACAAAATACGGTACACATCCTCGGCACTCAAATGCTCTTCCGCATGAGTCTCGAACAAATCCAAAATCTTCAAACGCGGGCCGGTAACCTTCAGACCGCTGTCTTTCAGTTGTGCAATATTGTTGAATTTTTCCATAATATTCAATATCCCTGTAAAACAATAGACGCTATAATACGCAATTTCGGCCTGTTTGCCCACTATCGCACCATAGCAGTTTGCAATAGTAAAACCGCACCGGAGGCCGATGCGCGGACAGGGCGGATACCGCTCGGGCGCATGATTATCGTTTGCTTTTATAAAATATTCAAGCAGTGCTACACTAGACATCCCGATTTGCACAGAAAGGTTCTCCCGTGAACAAAACCCTCATCCTCGCCCTTTCCGCCCTGTTCAGCCTGACCGCGTGCAGCGTCGAACGCGTTTCACTGTTTCCCTCCTACAAACTCAAAATCATACAGGGCAACGAACTCGAACCGCGCGCCGTCGCCTCCCTCCGCGCCGGCATGACCAAAGACCAAGTCCTGCTACTGCTCGGCAGCCCCATGTTGCACAACGCATTCCATACCGACCGCTGGGACTATACCTTCAACACCTCCCGCAACGGCATCATCAAAGAACGCAGCAACCTGACCGTCTATTTTGAAAACGGCGTACTCGTCCGCGCCGAAGGCAACGCCCTGCAAAACGCTGCCGAAGCCCTCAAAGACCGCCAAAACACAGACAAACCATAAGGAACACACATGACACCGCTCAAAATCGCCATCGCCGGCACAAACGGCCGTATGGGACGCGTATTGGTTGAAGCCGTCAACAACCATCCCGACACCGTCCTTTCCGGCGCGCTCGAACACTCAGGCTCAGAAGCCCTCGGGCTGGACGCAGGCTACGCCATCGGACTCAAAACCGGCATCGCCATTTCAGACGACGTTGACGCCGTTCTCGCACAAAGTGACGTACTCATCGACTTCACCCGCCCCGAGCCGACCCTCAAACACTTGCAAAAATGCGTTGAAAAACAAGTTAACATCATCATCGGCACAACAGGCTTCGACGATGCGGGCAAAGCCGCCATCCAAGCCGCAGGCGAAAAAACAGGCGTTGTCTTCGCCGCCAACTTCAGCGTCGGCGTCAACCTCACCTTCCACATCCTCGACACCGTCGCACGCGTATTAAACGAAGGCTATGACATCGAAATCATCGAAGGCCACCACCGCCACAAAGTCGATGCCCCCAGCGGCACCGCGTTACGCATGGGCGAAGTCATCGCCGGCGCGCTCGGCCGCGACCTCAAACAATGCGCCGTTTACGGCCGCGAAGGTCACACCGGCCCGCGCGATCCGTCCACTATCGGCTTTGCCACCGTCCGCGCAGGCGACATCGTCGGCGACCACACCGCCCTCTTCGCCACCGACGGCGAACGCGTGGAAATCACCCACAAGGCCAGCAGCCGCATGACCTTTGCCGCCGGTGCCGTCCGCGCCGCAGTTTGGGTAAACGGCAAAACGGGTTTGTACGATATGCAGGACGTACTCGGGCTGAACAACCGTTAACCCCCATACAAAATGCCGTCTGAAAGATATTGTTCAGACGGCATTTTGCCGACAGGCTCCGTATCGGCATATCAATAAAGTTGCTTGAGCAACATGACAAGCTACGGCTCGTTTAATTGAAACTCTCCTGATCTAAAAATTCTAACTCTATTTCCCGGCAAACTATATCTATGCTAAAACCGGTCGGAAGATCATACCTACCGCCTATCAATTCCAGCGTACCTCCATAATCCAAGATTTCATCATCCTGCTTTAATTCGCCAAGCTCCAATACATTTTTGATCTTTTTATCTTGGCTCTTCGTAGCGTATCCATAGATAAATTTCAGATAGCTGAACTGCTTGAATTTAATTTTTACCCAGTCTGTGTAATTTGGTGTAGGATTTTCTTGAGGTAAATCTGGATAATCCACACAATTGACGATGATATGAAATTCATCATTTTTCAAAGTATAGTTTAATAGAGCACCTTCAAATATATACAGAAATTGATAATCTTTTCTTGGAATAGTATAAGCTGTCATATTATTTTACCTTTTCAAAAACAATGGTTTTAAGATTTTTTGAGTCCAAGTTGGTTCCACTACTCTTATGAAATTTCAGTTGTTTAAACCCTTCCTTTATTTTAAGGAATTTTTCAACTAGCCGAGAACAAACTGGAGCAAAATGGGTGATTGAGTTTAGGAATCAACCTGATTCAGTACGTGGGCAAAGATTAGAATTAAAATTTAGATAAAGGTTACGTTATGAATGTGAAGATAAAATATAATCTTTTAGAATATTGTGAATATTTAGGTGGTATTTTTGGTGTTTATAAAAATTATTTAAATATGGATATCAAAGATCCAAATTTAAAAATTAAATTTTTTGACCTTTTGGAAGAACTTTTATCAGATGGTGTTATTGAATTATGCGATTATCGTGAAAATCCTCCAAAAATATTAACCGGTTCGCCAAAAACACAGGTAGATGAATTAAGAAAAATTTGGCCGGATATGGAAGAGATGTTGCTATATTTTCCAGATAATCCTTGGTTTTATGTAGAACATTTTTGGTGGGGAGCAACTTGCCCTATTGAATTGACACAATTGCCTAAAATAGAAATTTACGAAGAACAAATGAAACAAGGTAAGTAAGCGTATTAGTATAAACTATAATCATATATAACAAAATTAATCAGTTAACAGACCATTATATTTTAACCTTAATCCCATTCGGGCCAGTTCTGTTTCATTTGGAATTCCTCTTAAAATACTTATTGTTTGATGTGCCATTAATCACAATTTCTCCCCTTTTTTGTAATACGTGCTGCTTCAGGAAGATAATCCATTAACCGCTCAACATCCCGCCTCTTCCAAAACCACGCGCGCGGCCAAATCCGCCGTATCTTTTTTCAACAGCAGGTGCAATGCCCTGAAATCCTGTTGCAGCGCGGCAACCTTATCGGGGTGTTCGTACCAGTCCGCCAACGCCGCCGCCAGTTTTTCCGGTACGGCATCATGTTGAAGCAGCTCCGGCACAGCCTCCTTACCCAACAGGATATTCGGCAGGCCGACATGCGACACTTTGATTTTGCGTTTCACATAAGCATAGGTCAGCGGCGAAATCTTGTAGCTGATGACCATCGGACGCTTGCACAGCGCCACCTCCAAAGTTGCCGTACCGCTCGTTACCAGCACCGCATCCGCCGCCCTGCACACCGTTTCAGACTGTCTGTCGGTTACCGTCAACGGCAATCCGGCAAACTCCGGCCGCTGCAAAATTTCCGCCAAACGCCGCTTCGTCGCCTCCGTTGCGGCAGGCAGCAGGAAGCGTGCGGCAGGATAGCGTTCCAACAACAATAATGCCGTCTGAAAAAACACCGGTGCCATATAGTCGATTTCGCTGACGCGGCTGCCGGGCAGCAGGGCGAATACGGGGATGCCGGCATCCACGCCCAAAGTTTTCCGCGCCGTTTCACGGTCGTCTTCCAAGGGCATAAGTTGCGCCATCGGATGACCGACAAACTCCGCCCGTCCGCCCACATCAAGATAAAGCTGCGGCTCCATCGGGAACAGGCACAGCACGCGGTTGACCTGATGCACGATTTTGCCCACGCGTTCGCGCCGCCACGCCCACACCGACGGACTGACATAATGCACGGTCGGAATGCCCGACCGTTTCAGCTTTTCCGCCACACCCAGATTAAAATCGGGCGCATCGATACCGACAAAGACATCAGGTTTCAACGACAGCAAATCCCGTACCAACCCCCTGCGTATCCGTAAAATTTCCGGCAGCCGCCTGACCACTTCGACAAAGCCGCGCACCGCCAGCCGCTCCTGATCATAAAGGCTCTCGAAACCTTCCGCCTTCATCAGTTCCCCACCGATGCCGGTAAACCGCGCCTGCGGGCAACGCTTTCGGATGGCGCGTATCAGGTGCGCCCCCAACAGGTCGCCTGATGCTTCGCCGACACTGACGGCAATCAAAGGGCTTTTTTTATCAACCATATTCGTCCCCACACTTTCACGTCCCGATGCCGTCTGAAGGCTTCAGACGGCATCGGGGTTCACATTTTCGTCCCGTTTTCCAACATCGCCGCAAACTGCGCCAAGTCCGGCGGCAGCTCCGCCTTCAACACCAGCGGCTCGCCCGTGAGCGGATGGTTCAGGTGCAGCTCGGATGCGTGCAAAAACATCCGTTTCAAACCCAACTTCTGCAAACGACGGTTCGCCTGATAATCGCCGTAGCGTTCGTCGCCCGCAATCGGACAGCCTTGAGATTGCAGATGCACGCGGATTTGGTGCGTACGACCCGTTTTCAGCGTTGCCCGCACCAAAGTCAGGTGCGACAGCCCGACACCGTGCAGGATGCCGTCTGAAAAACGGCTTAACACACGGAACACCGTGTGCGCCGACTGCCCGTCCTCGCTGACGCGCACCATCTTTTCGCCTTGTGCGCCGGTATATTTGAACAGGGGCAGTTTGACATGGAAATTGTCGTCCGGCAGTTTGCCCACGCCCAGCGCAAGGTAGATTTTTTTCGGGTGGTCGTTACGGATGGCTTCGTGAAGTTTGACGAGCGCGCTGCGTTTCTTCGCCACCATCAACAAGCCGCTCGTATCCTTGTCCAAACGGTGAACCAACTCCAAATACTTCGCCTCCGGACGGGCGCGGCGCAACTGTTCGATAACGCCGAAACTCACGCCGCTGCCGCCGTGGACGGCAACGCCGGAAGGCTTATTGACCACCAGCAGCGCGTCGTCCTCATACACCGCCTCAAACGCACGCGCCGGCACGGCGGCACGCCTTTCAGACGGCATTTCCTTCTCCGCCACGCGCACAGGCGGAATCCGCACCGTATCTCCCTCCGCAATACGGCTGTCGGGTTTGCAGCGTTTCTTGTTCAACCGCACCTCGCCGGCGCGGATAATGCGGTGGATATGGCTCTTGGGCACGCCCTTGAGGATTTTTATCAGATAGTTATCAAGGCGTTGCCCCGCCTCGTGTTCGGCAACCCCTATCAGGCTGACCGAATCTTTGCTTATTTCGTGCGTTTTCATCTATAATCCGAACATCCGTTTCAGCAAAAAGCGCGCCCGCCGCGCCCCCTGAAACGGTTTACTTTAAAACGGAATTTTATATTAAAAACGCACTCCGCAAAGCATTTTCCCTGCGCCTGTTCCCAGCCGGCAGGCGCAGAACGTAGTCAAGTTTGAATTGATTTTGCCGTTTCGGAGCGGAAGTAAGACGACAGCCGGGCCCCAAGCCCCGAACGCAAACCGCCCGAAAACACAGGCATAACGATAACAAGAAGAAGCCGGCCCCATTTTTCCGACCATACCGCTCGGAACGCGGCAGACAGACCGCCGCATCGATCTTTATTGCCTTCTTTATCCGACCCTTCCGCACACGGTTCCTCGGAACGTGCATCCCTGCGGATTTTCAACTCAAAAACTGATTACCGGTGCCATCCGAGAACATCGGAAAACCCAGCCTTACGGAATGCCGAACCGGACCGGCGCGCCCGAATGCCGCCCGTCCACGAGGTGATCATGAAAAGAATGTTATTCAACGCAACGCAGGCCGAAGAGCTGCGCGTTGCCATCGTCGACGGCCAAAACCTTTTGGACTTGGACATCGAAACGCTGGGCAAAGAACAGCGCAAAGGCAATATCTACAAAGGCATCATTACCCGCATCGAGCCGTCGCTGGAAGCGTGTTTCGTCGATTACGGAACCGACCGCCACGGCTTTTTGCCGTTTAAAGAAGTCTCCCGCTCATACTTTCAAGACTACGAAGGCGGACGCGCGCGCATCCAAGACGTGCTCAAAGAAGGCATGGAAGTCATCGTCCAAGTCGAAAAAGACGAGCGCGGCAACAAAGGCGCGGCACTGACCACCTTCATCAGCCTTGCCGGACGCTATCTGGTATTGATGCCGAACAATCCGCGCGGCGGCGGCGTATCCCGCCGTATCGAAGGCGAAGAGCGTCAAGAACTCAAAGCCGCGATGGCGGAACTCGACATTCCGAACGGCATGAGCATCATCGCCCGTACCGCCGGCATCGGCCGCAGTGCGGAAGAGTTGGAATGGGACTTGAACTACCTCAAACAACTCTGGCAGGCCATCGAGGAAGCGGGCAAAGCGCATCATGACCCCTACCTGCTCTTTATGGAAAGCTCGCTGCTGATCCGAGCCATCCGCGACTATTTCCGTCCCGACATCGGCGAGATTTTGGTGGACAATCAAGAAGTTTACGACCAAGTTGCCGAGTTCATGAGCTACGTCATGCCGGGCAATATAGGCCGTCTGAAACTCTACGAAGACCACACGCCGCTGTTTTCCCGCTTCCAAATCGAACATCAAATCGAAAGCGCGTTTTCGCGCAGCGTCAGCCTGCCTTCCGGCGGCGCGATTGTGATCGACCACACCGAAGCCCTCGTCTCCATCGATGTGAACTCCGCACGTGCCACACGCGGCGCGGACATCGAAGACACCGCCTTCAAAACCAATATGGAAGCCGCCGAAGAAGTCGCCCGCCAAATGCGTTTGCGCGACTTGGGCGGTTTGGTCGTCATCGACTTCATCGATATGGAAAACCCCAAACACCAGCGCGATGTGGAAAACGTCCTGCGCGACGCGCTCAAAAAAGACCGCGCCCGCGTGCAAATGGGCAAACTGTCCCGCTTCGGCCTTTTGGAATTGAGCCGCCAACGTTTGAAACCGGCTTTGGGCGAAAGCAGCCATGTTGCGTGTCCGCGCTGTGCCGGCACCGGTGTCATCCGCGGCATCGAATCCACCGCCCTGCACGTTTTGCGCATCATTCAAGAAGAAGCAATGAAAGACAACACCGGCGAAGTACACGCCCAAGTGCCCGTCGATGTCGCCACCTTCCTGCTGAACGAAAAACGCGCCGAGCTGTTTGCGATGGAAGAGCGTTTGGATGTCAACGTCGTCCTGATTCCAAACATCCACCTCGAAAATCCACACTACGAAATCAACCGCATCCGCACCGACGACGTAGAAGAAGACGGCGAACCGAGCTACAAGCGCGTTGCCGAGCCTGAAGAAGACGAATCCGCCAAACCGTTCGGCGGCGAAAAAGCCAAAGCCGCCCGCCCCGAACCCGCCGTCAAAGGCGTGCGCCACACCAGCCCCGCCCCGACTGCCGCCCCCGAGAAAAAAACCTCCTGGTGGGACAGCTTCAAAGCATGGCTCAAACGCATTTTCGGCGGCAGCGAAACCCAAACCGCACCCGCTGCCGAAACCTCCGAAAAACGCAGCACGGCAAACCGCAGCGGCAGCCGCGCCAACAACCGCCGCCAAAACCCGCGCCGCAGCAAACGCGAAGGCAGCAAAGTAGAAGTCCGCGAAGTGGCAGGCAAAACTGCCGGACAGGAAGCGCGTGCCGACAAAGCCGAAACGCGCAACAACGGCAACCGCCGCCGCAACGAACGCGGCGACCGTGCCGCCGAACGCGCCAACGAAGCGGAAATCCAAGACCGCAACATACAGCCTGCCGCAACCGTTGCAGATGCCGCACTGTCCGAAACCGAAGTGCAAACCGGCAAACGCCGCCGCAACGGCAGCCGCAACGAACGCGGCCAAACCGCGCTGGAAACCGCCGCCGTTGCCGAAACAGCCGTTCAGACAGCGGAAAACACGCCGTCCGAACCGCATACCGCAGAAGACAAAGGCAGCAAGCCCAAATCCGAACGCAACCGCCGCGAACGCGACAGCCGAGATGCCAAAGAACGCCGCGAGCGCAACAATCAGCGCGACCGCCGTCAAAACGGCAAAAAACGCAATATCCCGTCTGCCGCCAAAATCGAGCAGTACCTGAATATTCACGATACCGCCGACAAAGTCCGTTCCGCTGTCGCCCATGTTTTCGGGGAAACCGACGCAAACGCGCCGATTACCGTCAGCATTGCCGATCCGCTCATCGCCACACCCGTTCAGACGGCATCTTCCGCCGTTTCAAACGGCGACGCACTGGTTTATGATGCGGCGGAAAAAATCCGCCGTGCCGCCGCCGCCATCCTGCCCGAAGGCGCGGCACCGAAAGCCGCAACACAGGAAATGCCGTCTGAAACCGCAACCTTTACGGCTGCGGCGGAACAGGCACGGGAAACCGCACAAACCGGCGGACTCGTCCTGATCGAAACCGACCCTGCCGCATTGAAGGCATGGGCGGCACAACCTGAAGTCCAAGCCGGACGCGGTTTGCGCCGTTCCGAACAGCCCAAGCCGTCTGAAGCCGCAACCGTCCCTGCCGAAGAAATGATCCAAGTCGAAACCCGGCAAGGCTGAACCGACGGCGGCAAAAAGAGGTTCTGTTTCGCAGAACCTCTTTTTTACATAGATTCGGATACCTGCAATGCCGTCTGAAACTTCGCCATTCCCGTGATTACTGAAACATTCCGCCATTCCCATGATTCCCGCAACATTCCGTCATTCCCGTGAAAACGGGAATCTAGAACCCCAAACTTTCGGATAATCTTTGAATATTGCCGCCGCCCAAAGGTCTGGATTCCCGCCTGCGCGGGAATGACGGGTCTTTTATCATCTTTAAAGGCTGCCGCGCGCCATCTCGACGGCGGTCTCTACGGCAGTTATCAGGCTGCCGGAGTCCGCCCTGCCGGTTGCCGCCAAATCAAGCGCGGTGCCGTGATCGACGGAGGTGCGGATAAAGGGCAGTCCGAGCGTGATGTTCACGCCCTGTCCGAAGCTGTGGTATTTCAACACGGGCAGCCCTTGGTCGTGGTACATCGCCAATACGGCATCCGCACCTTCGAGCATAAACGGTTGGAACAAGGTATCCGCCGGATACGGGCCGGCGAGGTTTATCCCTTCGCGGCGCAGGTTTTCGAGCGCGGGGATAATGGTGTCGGTTTCTTCGTGTCCGAGGTGTCCGCCCTCGCCGGCGTGGGGGTTGAGTCCGGCGACTAGGATTTTGGGATTTTTGATGCCGAATTTGTGTTTTAAGTCGTGATGCAGAATGCGTGCGACGCTTTCAATCAGCGGTTGCGTGATGGCGGCGGCAACGTCTTTCAGCGGCAGGTGGGTCGTTACGAGGGCGACGCGCAGGCCTTTGCCGGCAAGCATCATCACGACCTGCCCCGTGCCGCTTTTTTCCGCCAGATATTCGGTGTGTCCGCTGAAAAAACCTGTGCTTGCGCGCGCGTCGTTGATGATGCCTTTGTGCAGCGGCGCGGTAACGATGCCGTCGAAAATGCCGTCTGAAATGCCTGTGAGCGCGGTGTCTAGAAGTTGCAGCACATAGGCGGCGTTGGCGGGATTGAGTTTGCCCGCCTCAACCGCTTCGGCGGTCGGGATGTGCAGCACTTCCAGCACGCCTTCTTCGGGCACGCCGCCTGATTCCGGATCAAAGTCGCGCAAGACGACGCTTTTGCCCAAGGCTTCGGCGCGCGCGCGCAATAGGTTTTTGTCGCCCAATACCGCGCAGCGGCAAGGCAGGCGTGCAAATGCCAAGTCCAAACAAATATCGGGGCCGATGCCGGCAGGCTCGCCGGAAGTAACGGCAAAAACAGGCTGTTTCATCGTGTCTGCTCCAAACAAAATGCGATTCTAACGCCGCAGGCGCGCGGCGATGTAAATTTTTCTGATTTTGTTGACAATCTGCTAGAATAGGCGTTTACAAAATTTAAAGCCTGCTTACATACCGCCATATGTGCGGGTTTCAACTTTAAGGAAGCAATATGAACGGAAACTTTACCGAATGGCTGCACGGCTGGGTCGGCGCCATCAACGATCCGATGTGGTCGTACTTGGTCTATATGCTTTTGGGCACGGGGATTTTCTTCACCGTCGCCACGGGTTTTGTCCAATTCCGCCTGCTCGGACGCAGCATCAAAGAAATGCTCGGCGGCCGCAAACGGGGGGACGACCCTCACGGCATCACGCCGTTTCAGGCATTTGTAACCGGACTCGCCAGCCGCGTGGGCGTGGGCAACATCGCGGGCGTGGCCATCGCCATCAAGCTCGGCGGGCCGGGCGCGGTGTTTTGGATGTGGGTAACCGCCTTAATCGGTATGAGTTCGGCGTTTGTCGAATCTTCGCTGGCGCAGCTCTTTAAAGTCCGCGACTACGACAACCACCATTTCCGGGGCGGTCCCGCCTACTACATCACGCAAGGCCTGGGGCAGAAATGGCTGGGCGTGTTGTTCGCCTTGAGCCTGATTTTCTGCTTCGGCTTTGTGTTTGAAGCGGTTCAGACCAATACCATCGCCGATACCGTCAAAGCGGCGTGGGGCTGGGAGCCTCATTATGTCGGCGTTGCCCTGGTGATTTTAACCGCGCCGATTATCTTCGGCGGCATCAGGCGCGTATCTAAAGCGGCGGAAATCGTCGTCCCCCTGATGGCGGTTTTGTACCTCCTGATGGCATTCTTCATCATCGTTGCCAATATTTCCCTGATTCCCGACGTATTCGGTCAGATTTTCGGCAACGCGTTTAATGTCGAAGCGGCGGGCGGCGGCTTCCTCGGCGGCCTGATTTCAACCACCATGATGATGGGCATCAAACGCGGCCTGTATTCCAATGAGGCGGGTATGGGTTCCGCGCCGAACGCCGCCGCCGCCGCCGAAGTGAAACACCCTGTTTCGCAAGGGATGATTCAAATGCTGGGCGTGTTCGTCGATACCATTATCGTCTGTTCGTGTACCGCCTTTATCGTCCTGATTTACCAACAGCCTTACGGCGATTTGAGCGGTGCGGCACTGACGCAGGCGGCGATTGTCAGCCAGGTGGGGCAATGGGGCGCAGGCTTCCTCGCCGTCATCCTGTTTATGTTTGCCTTTTCCACCGTTATCGGCAACTATGCCTATGCCGAGTCCAACGTCCAATTCATCAAAAGCCATTGGCTGATTACCGCCGTTTTCCGTATGCTGGTTTTGGCGTGGGTCTATTTCGGCGCGGTTGCCAATGTGCCTTTGGTATGGGATATGGCGGATATGGCAATGGGCATTATGGCGTGGATCAACCTCGTCGCCATCCTGCTGCTCTCGCCCTTGGCATTCATGCTGCTGCGCGATTACACCGCCAAGCTGAAAATGGGCAAAGACCCCGAGTTCAAACTTTCCGAACATCCGGGTCTGAAACGCCGCATCAAATCCGACGTTTGGTAAATCCCGCCCTTACCGGAGCCGCTTCTTCACGAAGCGGCTTTTCCCTTTCCGCGCACTGTATAGTGGATTAAATTTAAACCAGTACGGCAAGGCGAGGCAACGCCGTACTGGTTTAAATTTAATCCACTATAAAAACAGGGCGAACAAGCGTACAATCCCAACCCTTTACTTTTGAATCCATTTCGTTTTTCAGACGGCATTTATAGTGGTTTAACAAAAATCAGGACAAGGCGACGAAGCCGCAGACAGTACAAATAGTACGGAACCGATTCACTTGGTGCTTCAGCACCTTAGAGAATCGTTCTCTTTGAGCTAAGGCGAGGCAACGCCGTACCGGTTTTTGTTAATCCACTATAAATGCCGTCTGAAACACCGTCAGGCAATACACACATGACCCACATGATTTACCCCAAAACCTACGATGTCATCGTCGTCGGCGGCGGCCACGCAGGCACGGAAGCCGCGCTCGCCGCCGCCCGTATGGGCGCGCAGACGCTTTTGCTCACACACAATATCGAAACGCTCGGACAAATGTCGTGCAACCCCTCTATCGGCGGCATCGGCAAAGGACATTTGGTGCGCGAACTCGACGCGCTCGGCGGCGCGATGGCGTTGGCAACCGACAAATCAGGTATCCAATTCCGCCGCCTGAACGCCAGCAAAGGCGCGGCCGTCCGTGCCACACGCGCGCAGGCGGATCGTATTTTGTATAAAGCCGCTATCCGCGAGATGCTAGAAAACCAAGAAAACCTCGACCTTTTCCAACAAGCCGTCGAAGACGTAACACTCGACGGCGAACGCATCAGCGGCGTGATCACCGCAATGGGCATGGAGTTTAAAGCACGTGCCGTGGTGCTGACCGCCGGCACATTTTTGTCCGGCAAAATCCACATCGGTTTGGAAAACTACGAAGGCGGCCGCGCGGGCGATCCAGCCGCCAAATCGCTGGGCGGGCGTTTGCGCGAATTGAAGCTGCCGCAAGGCCGTCTGAAAACCGGCACGCCGCCGCGTATTGACGGACGCACGATTGATTTCTCCCAACTGACCGAACAGCCCGGCGACACGCCCGTTCCCGTCATGTCCGTACGCGGCAACGCCGAAATGCACCCGCGCCAAGTGTCCTGCTGGATTACGCATACCAACACGCAAACCCACGACATCATCCGCTCAGGCTTCGACCGCAGCCCGATGTTTACCGGCAAAATCGAAGGCGTGGGCCCGCGTTATTGTCCGTCTATCGAAGACAAAATCAACCGTTTCGCCGACAAAGACAGCCACCAGATTTTCCTCGAACCCGAAGGCCTGACCACGCACGAATACTATCCTAACGGTATCTCCACCAGCCTGCCGTTCGACATCCAAATCGCGCTCGTCCGCAGTATGAAAGGTTTGGAAAACGCCCATATCCTGCGCCCCGGCTACGCCATCGAATACGACTACTTCGACCCGCGCAACCTCAAAGCCAGCCTCGAAACCAAAACCATTGAGGGACTGTTTTTCGCCGGACAAATCAACGGCACCACCGGCTATGAAGAAGCCGCCGCGCAAGGCCTGCTCGCAGGCGCGAACGCCGTGCAATACGTCCGCGAACAAGACCCACTCCTGCTGCGCCGCGAACAAGCCTATCTCGGCGTATTGGTGGACGACCTCATCACCAAAGGCGTGAACGAACCCTACCGCATGTTCACCAGTCGCGCCGAATACCGATTGCAACTCAGGGAAGACAACGCCGATATGCGCCTGACCGAAGACGGCTACAAAATCGGCTTGGTGGGTGAAGAACAATGGCGTATGTTCAACGAAAAACGCGAAGCCGTCGAACGCGAAATCCAACGTTTGAAAACAACGTGGTACACGCCGCAAAAACTCGCTGAAAGCGAACAAATCCGCGTGTTCGGACAAAAACTCAGCCGCGAAGCCAACCTGCACGACCTCCTGCGCCGCCCGAACCTCAACTACGCCGCGCTGATGACGCTCGAAGGCGCGATGCCGTCTGAAAACCTCTCCGCCGAAGTTATCGAACAAGTCGAAATCCAAGTCAAATACCAAGGCTATATCGACCGCCAAAACGAAGAAATCGACAGCCGCCGCGACATTGAAACCTTAAAATTGCCCGACGGCATCGATTACGGCAAAGTCAAAGGCTTGTCGGCAGAAGTGCAGCAAAAGCTCAACCAGCACAAACCCGAAACCGTCGGGCAGGCAAGCCGCATTTCCGGCGTAACACCTGCTGCCGTCGCATTGCTGATGGTGCATTTGAAGCGCGGATTTAAAGACGCGAGATAAACACATCGGTACGATGCCGTCCGAAACACCGTTCAGACGGCATCGCGCCATCCCGACAGGAAACATCATGCACATACTGACCGCCGGCGTAGACGAGGCAGGACGCGGACCTTTAGTCGGCAGCGTGTTTGCCGCCGCCGTCATCCTTCCGGAAACATTCGACCTGCCAGGACTGACCGACTCCAAAAAACTCAGCGAGAAAAAACGCGACGCGCTTGCCGAAATGATAAAAAATCAGGCGGTTGCGTGGCACGTCGCCGCCGCCGTGCCCGAAGAAATCGCCAGCCTCAACATCCTGCACGCCACCATGCTCGCCATGAAACGCGCCGTTGACGGTTTGGCTGTGCGTCCCGAAAAAATATTCATCGACGGCAACCGCATTCCCGAACATTTGAACATCCCTGCCGAAGCCGTCGTCAAAGGCGACAGCAAAATCATCGAAATCTCCGCCGCATCCGTTTTGGCAAAGACCGCACGCGATGCGGAAATGTACGCACTGGCGCAACGCCATCCCCAATACGGTTTCGACAAACACAAAGGTTACGGCACGAAGCAGCATCTGGAAGCCCTCAAACAATACGGCGTGCTGCCCGAACACCGCCGCGACTTCGCCCCCGTCAGAAACCTGCTCGCGCAGCAGGCCTTGTTTTAAACCGGCACAAAAATGCCGTCTGAACTTCAGACGGCATTTTCAGCATCGCAACTTCAAAGAGAAAGAACCCAAACCGTCATTCCCGAGAAAAATAGAAAATCAAAAAAGAAACCTAAAATCCGTCATTCCCGCAAAAACAAAAAATCAAAAACTGAAATTTCGTCATTCCCGCAAAAGCGGGAATCCAGAAACCCAAAGCTGCAAGAATTTATCAAAAATGACTGAAACTCAAAAAACCGGATTCCCGCGAAAACAGGAATCCGGAGTCTCAGGGTTGGAAAAACCATTTTCCCGATAAGTTTCCGTACCGACAGACCTAGATTCCCGCCTGCGCGGGAATGACGATATTTCAGTTTTCTGTTTTTGATTTTTTTTGTTTTTGCGGGAATGACGATATAGTGGATTAACAAAAATCAGGACAAGGCGACGAAGCCGCAGACAGTACAAATAGTACAGAACCGATTCACTTGGTGCTTCAGCACCTTAGAGAATCGTTCTCTTTGAGCTGAGGCGAGGCAACGCCGTACCGGTTTTTGTTAATCCACTATAAAAATTACTCAATTAAGTACTAATCCCGCAGGGTTATTAGTATTTTTTTATATCTATCTTTTAGATATTCACTTTTTGTTTCACTATATTTCAAACTGAAGTATTGAATCAATTCTGACTTATACATCATAGGTACAAAGTAAATGTATTCTTCGACCAAGTTAGTAAAGTATTCCGCAGAAGTCTTTTTAGGAGAGAGTTTAGGTATACTCATAAAATAGGCCCATTTATTCGGGAATTCCTCAAACATTTTCATCTTAGGGAGATGAAATGCTACAAAAAGAGCTACTCCCTTTCTTTGAATATTCGCTAACATAAGGCGATATATTTCCTCACTCTCAGGAAGCTTATACCTCCACATCATCATTCCAAGAGCAGATACTATACAGCGATTGATTTTACTGTTTTCCGCATACTTATTTGCTATTTGCACCAAAACACCCGCAAATTGAACATCTCTAAAAAGCTCCGTATAATAAGAAGACATTTCTTGCCTAGGCTGTTTCTCAAAATCAACAAGAAGCTTTTCGATCTCTTCGCTTGTTTGAGTTTCCCAATTCTCAATATGATGCTTCAGTTCGATTATTTTATTAACTCGAAGTTTAGTTTTGCTGTTCATATTTCTAGAAATCACGATATAAGTATTTTTATTTTAATCCGCCATATTAACGCACTCGGCCAAACAGCATAAAGGCACGGGCAGCCCGATTTGGATTGACCTATTTCCCCGACACCCTCGCCATCAGCTCGTCCGCCAAGGCAAGATACGCCTTGGTACCCTTTGCCTGCGCGTCGTAAGCCATCACCGGCATACCGTGGCTCGGTGCTTCCGCAAGGCGGATATTGCGCGGGATGACGGTTTCAAACAGCAAGTCCCCGAAATGGCTGCGCAACTGTTCGCTGACTTCGGCAACCAGCCTGCTGCGGCTGTCGTACATCGTGCGCACGATGCCCGTGATGTCCAAATCGGGATTGACCGCCTGACGGATTTTGCGCACGGTGGCAATCAGGTCGGAAATCCCTTCCAGCGCGTAATATTCGCACAACATCGGCACAATCACGCCGCCCGCCGCCACCAGGCCGTTAAGCGTCAAAAGCGTCAGCGAAGGCGGACAGTCGATCAGGATAAAGTCGTAATCTTCCGCCACTGCCTTGAGCGCGTTTTTCAAACGCACTTCCCGGGCGATTTCCTGTACCAGCTCGATTTCCGCGCCGGCCAGCGCGCGGTTCGCGCCCAACACAGCGTATCCGCCCTCTTTGCTGCGTACCGCCGCCGATTTCACGTCCGCATCGCCCAATAAAACCTGATAAACGCCGGACTGCAAACTCGCCTTGTCGATGCCGCTGCCCGTCGTCGCATTGCCCTGCGGATCCAAATCGACCACCAGCACGCGTTTGCCGCGCGATGCCAGCGAAGCCGCCAAATTTACCGTCGTCGTCGTTTTGCCCACACCGCCCTTCTGATTGGCGATGGCAAGGATGTTCGCACTCATATCCCGCCCGTGTCCCGTCTGATGTTGAAAAAAGAAAAACAGTGCGGAATTTTACCTTTATCCGCACAAAAAAGGTATTCATGCCGTCTGAAGCGCGCTCAACGCTTGCTCAGGATAACGATATGGCGTTCCGCGTCCAAATCCGGCACGTCGAGCCTTTGGACTTTTTCGACGCACACATCCTGCGGCAGGCGGTCGATTTCTTCCTGCGGATATACACCCTTCATCGCCGCCCAGTATCCGCCGTCTTTCAACAGATGCCCCGTCCACGACACAAAATCCGCCAGTTCTGCAAACGCACGGCTGGTAACCACATCGGCACACACGTCCGAAACCGCCTCCACGCGCCCCGACACCACGCGCACATTGTCCAATCCCAACTCGATAACCGCCTGCTGTAAAAAAGCCGTTTTCTTCGTATTCGCATCCAACAGCGTAATCTGCAAATCGGGACGGCACACCGCCGCCGGAATGCCGGGCTGTCCGCCGCCCGAACCGACATCCAGCATCGTCTGTGCGCCTTCGATATAGGGCAGCAGCGTCAGGCTGTCCAAAAGATGATGGACAACCATTTTTTCCTCGTCGCGCAGGGCGGTCAGATTGTAGGTTTTGTTCCACTTTTTCAACAAATCCACATAGGCCAAAAGCCTGTCCTGCGCCGTTTCCGAAATATCCAGCCCCATCGCGGCAATGCCTGCACGCAGGCGTTCTTTGCGTTCCATATCCCTATCCTGTCCATGTTCAGGCGTAATGTTAACGGAAAAACATGCCGTCTGAAACCGCGTATCGGCGTTTCAGACGGCATTTCCCGTTCCAACCTATTTTTTCCTGTGAAACACCACCGGCTGCACCGGCGCGCGCGTCAAGCGTTTGGGCAGCGTCAGCATCGCCACCAGCCACACGGCAAACGCATATTCCAACACCGCCTCCCCGCGCAGCCCGCCCAAGGCGGCACTGCCCAACAACAGCTCGAAAATCCAAGCCACCGCCGCCGCCGCGCAAGCCGCCACGCCCGACAGAAACAGCGCGTAACGGGAATGCCGCCGCATCATCTTCTTATACGCCAGCTTCGTCAGACCCGCCGATACAACCACATTCAAAAACGCAAACACGCCATACACAAACCACACCACGCCGTCCCAGCCTCCTCGCCAGCCGAATCCGCCGTCCGACACCGACACCAGCAGCCCCGTCCGTCCGAACGCAAATGCCAAGGCATCATGCACCGCCAACGCAAACGGCAGCGTCAAAAACACCAGCCCCGCAAACAGGGCCGCATAAGGATATTTCTCGTTCACAAACATCTCCGCCCCCCTCTTCCGAAGCAAACCGCATTATACCGTGCAAAACCCAGGCAGCCGCCTGAAAAGTTGCACAAACAACCGTTCATATATATCATAACAAAAAACGCCGGTGTAGCTCAGTCGGTAGAGCAGCGCATTCGTAACGCGAAGGTCGGGGGTTCGATTCCCTTCTCCGGCACCAATACCAAGCACAGACCCTCCCTTCCCCGGGAAGCCTGTGCTTTTTCACATTTCCGCTTCAGACGGCACAACCGATATGAACTCCTCGCAACGCAACCGCCTCGTCAGCCGCTGGCTCAACTCCTACGAACGCTACCGCCACCGCCGCCTCATCCACGCCGTGCGGCTCGGCGGAGCCGTCCTCTTCGCCACCGCACTCGCCCGGCTGCTCCACCTCCAACACGGCGAATGGATAGGCATGACCGTCTTCGTCGTCCTCGGCATGCTCCAGTTCCAAGGCGCCATTTACTCTAAGGCAGTGGAACGCATGCTCGGCACAGTTATCGGACTGGGCGCGGGTTTGGGCGTTTTATGGCTTAACCAACATTATTTCCACGACAACCTCCTCTTCTACCTTACTATCGGCACGGCAAGCGCACTGGCCGGTTGGGCGGCGGTCGGCAAAAACGGTTACGTCCCTATGCTGGCGGGGCTGACAATGTGCATGCTCATCGGCGACAACGGCAGCGAATGGCTCGACAGCGGACTCATGCGCGCGATGAACGTCCTCATCGGCGCGGCCATCGCCATCGCCGCCGCCAAACTCCTGCCGCTGAAATCCACACTGATGTGGCGTTTCATGCTTGCCGACAACCTGACCGACTGCAGCAAAATGATTGCCGAAATCAGCAACGGCAGGCGCATGACGCGCGAACGTTTGGAGCAGAATATGGTTAAAATGCGCCAAATCAACGCCCGTATGGTCAAAAGCCGCAGCCACCTCGCCGCCACATCCGGCGAAAGCCATATCGGCGGCAATATGATGGAAGCGATGCAGCACGCCCACCGCAAAATCGTCAACACCACCGAGCTGCTCCTGACCACCGCCGCCAAGTTACAGTCTCCCAAACTTAACGGCAGCGAAATCCGGCTGCTCGACCGCCACTTCACACTGCTCCAAACCGACCTGCAACAAACCGTCGCCCTTATCAACGGCAGACACGCCCGCCGCATCCGCATCGACACCGACATCAACCCCGAACTGGAAGCCCTCGCCGAACACCTCCACTACCAATGGCAGGGCTTCCTCTGGCTCAGCACCAATATGCGTCAGGAAATTTCCGCCCTCGTCATCCTGCTGCAACGCACCCGCCGCAAATGGCTGGATGCCCACGAACGCCAACACCTGCGCCAAAGCCTGCTTGAAACACGGGAACACGGCTGACGGCCGGACACGATGCCGTCTGAAACACCTGCCGCTTCAGACGGCATCCCCAATCCGCCTGCCTTGTCGTCATGCCCGAATAACGGTACTATTCGCAGTTAACAGTTTTCATGCCGTCTGAAAGGTTTGAAGCGCGTTTCAGACGGCTGCCCGCCTACCTTATCTTACCGAAAGAACAATATGATCAACGATATTCAAAAAACAGCCGAAGGCAAGATGCAGCGTTCGGTCGAAGTGCTGAAAGAAAATCTGGCGAAAGTGCGTACCGGCCGCGCGCATACCGGCCTGCTCGACCAAGTGGAAGTCGAATACTGGGGCAGCATGGTCCCCGTCAGCCAGGTTGCCAACGTAACGCTTTTGGACGCGCGCACCATCGGCGTGAAACCGTTTGAAAGCAATATGGCGGCCAAAGTCGAGAAAGCCATCCGCGATTCAAACTTGGGACTGAACCCGGCAGCGGTCGGCGACCTGATCCGCGTACCGATGCCCATGCTGACCGAGGAACGCCGCAAAGACCTGATTAAAGTCGTGCGCGGCGAAGCGGAAGAAGGCCGCGTCTCTATCCGCAACGTGCGCCGCGATGCCAACGACCACATCAAAAAACTCCTCAAAGACAAAGAAATTTCCGAAGACGAGGCACGTCGCGGCGAAGAAGCGGTTCAAAAACTGACCGACAAATACATTACCGAAGCCGACAAACTCCTGACTGCCAAAGAAGAAGATTTGATGGCAATTTAACCTGCACGGTTCGGCGTTCAGACGGCATTTGAACGCCGAACCGCGAAAGGCAGACATGAAAAGCAGCACGCAGGCCGTTTTAGAACACACCGCCATCCCGAGGCACATCGCCGTGATTATGGACGGCAACGGCCGTTGGGCGAAAAAACGTTTCCTCCCGCGCATAATGGGACACAAACGCGGTTTGGACGCATTGGAAAATATGGTGAAGCATTGCGCCAAACTGGGTGTGCAATATCTGACCGTGTTTGCCTTTTCAACCGAAAACTGGCGCCGCCCCGAAGACGAAGTTTCGTTCCTGATGGGGCTGTTTTTACAGGCTTTGCAAAAACAGGTACGCCGTCTGCACGAAAACAATATGCGCCTGAAAATACTGGGCAGCCGCGAACGCTTTAATCGGCAGATTCTGCAAGGCATCGAAGAAGCGGAAGCCTTGACGGCAAACAATACCGGCCTGACCCTGAGCATTGCCGCCGATTACGGCGGACGTTGGGATATTTTGCAGGCGGCAAACAAACTGATTGCCGAAGGCGTATCCGAGATTACGGAAGACACGCTGGCCAAACACTTGATGCTGGGCGATGCACCGGAACCGGATTTGTTTATCCGCACGGGCGGCGAAACGCGCATCAGCAATTTCCTGCTCTGGCAAATGGCTTATGCCGAACTGTATTTCACCGATATTTTGTGGCCCGATTTTGACGGCAAGGCTTTGGACGATGCCGTCGCTTCGTTCCAAAAACGCGAACGGCGGTTCGGACGCACCTCCGAGCAACTGCCTATCGAACAGCAAAGGAACTGAATATGCTGAAACAACGGGTAATAACCGCTATGTGGCTGCTGCCGCTGATGCTGGGCATGCTGTTTTACGCGCCGCAATGGTTGTGGGCTGCATTTTGCGGGCTGATTGCCCTGATTGCCTTGTGGGAATATGCCCGTATGGGCGGTTTGTGCAAAATCAAAACCAACCATTACCTCGCCGCAACCTTGGTTTTCGGCGTGGTTGCCTATGCGGGCGGCTGGATGCTGCCTAATTTGGTTTGGTATGTTGTTTTGGCATTTTGGCTCGCCATCATGCCTTTATGGTTGAGATTCAAATGGAGGCTCAACGGCGGTTGGCAGGTTTATGCCGTCGGCTGGCTTCTGGTCATGCCGTTTTGGTTCGCGCTCGTATCCCTGCGCCCGCATCCCGATGATGCCCTGCCGCTGCTCGCCGTGATGGGTCTGGTCTGGGTTGCCGACGTTTGCGCGTATTTCAGCGGCAAGGCGTTCGGCAAACACAAAATCGCACCGGCAATCAGCCCCGGAAAAAGCTGGGAAGGCGCAATCGGCGGCGCGGTTTGCGTGGCCGTGTACATGACCGCCGTACGAAGTGCCGGCTGGCTGGCATTCGATACAGGCTGGTTCGATACCGTGTTAATCGGTTTGGTGTTGACCGTTGTCAGCGTATGCGGCGACCTTTTGGAAAGCTGGCTCAAGCGCGCGGCAGACATCAAAGACAGCAGCAACCTGCTGCCCGGACACGGCGGCGTGTTCGACCGTACCGACAGCCTGATTGCCGTTATCAGCGTCTATGCGGCGATGATGTCGGTTTTAAATTGATTCTATGCCGTCTGAAAACGCTTCAGACGGCATCCGGTATAAAGTTATCCCCATTATGACACCACAAGTCCTGACCATATTAGGCAGTACCGGCAGCATAGGCGAAAGCACGCTGGACGTTGTCTCCCTCCACCCCGAAAAATTCCGCGTATTCGCGCTGGCAGGGCATAAGCAGGTCGAGAAACTGGCGGCTCAATGTCAAACGTTCCGCCCCGAATATGCCGTCGTTGCCGATGCGGAACACGCCGCCCGGCTTGAAGCCCTGTTGAAACGCGACGGCACGGCGACTCAGGTTTTACACGGCGCGCAGGCATTGGTTGACGTTGCGTCTGCCGACGAAGTCGGCGGTGTCATGTGCGCCATCGTCGGGGCGGCGGGGCTGCCTTCCGCGCTCGCAGCGGCGCAAAAAGGCAAAACCATTTATCTGGCGAACAAAGAGACGCTGGTGGTTTCCGGCGCGTTGTTTATGGAAACCGCCCGTGCAAACGGCGCGGCAGTGTTGCCCGTCGACAGCGAACACAACGCCATTTTCCAAGTTTTGCCGCGCGATTACACAGGCCGTCTGAACGAACACGGCATCCGTTCGATTATCCTGACCGCTTCCGGCGGCCCATTTTTAACGACCGATTTAGGCACGTTCGACAGCATTACGCCCGCCCAAGCGGTCAAACACCCCAATTGGAGCATGGGGCGCAAAATCTCCGTCGATTCCGCCACCATGATGAACAAAGGTTTGGAGCTGATTGAAGCGCATTGGCTGTTCAACTGTCCGCCTGACAAGCTCGAAGTCGTCATCCATCCGCAATCCGTGATACACAGCATGGTGCGCTACCGCGACGGCTCCGTGTTGGCACAACTGGGCAATCCCGATATGCGAACGCCCATCGCCTATTGTTTGGGCTTGCCCGAGCGCATCGATTCGGGTGTCGGCGACCTTGATTTCGACGCATTGTCCGCGCTGACCTTCCAAAAGCCCGACTTTGACCGCTTCCCCTGCCTGAAGCTCGCCTATGAAGCCATGAACGCAGGCGGAGCCGCGCCCTGCGTATTGAACGCCGCCAACGAAGCCGCCGTCGCCGCCTTTTTGGACGGACAGATTAAGTTTACCGACATTGCCAAAACCGTCGCCCATTGTCTTGCACAAGACTTTTCAGACGGCATAGGCGATATAGGGGAGCTCTTGGCGCAAGATGCTCGGACACGCGCACAAGCGCGGGCATTTATCGGCACACTGCGCTGATGCCGTCTGAACACCGTTATCAAAGGAAAACCATTTGCACACCCTTCTAGCTTTTATCTTCGCCATCCTGATTTTGGTCAGCCTGCACGAATTCGGACACTACGCCGTTGCAAAATTATGCGGCGTAAAAGTGCTGCGTTTTTCCGTCGGCTTCGGCAAACCGTTTTTCACCCGAAAGCGCGGCGACACCGAATGGTGCCTCGCCCCGATTCCGTTGGGCGGTTACGTCAAAATGGTCGACACGCGCGAAAGCGAAGTATCAGAAGCCGATTTACCCTACGCTTTTGACAAACAACACCCCGCCAAGCGCATCGCCATCGTCGCCGCCGGCCCACTGACCAACCTCGCACTGGCGGTTTTGCTGTACGGACTGAGCTTTTCCTTCGGCGTAACCGAACTGCGCCCCTATGTCGGCACAGTCGAACCCGACACCATTGCCGCCCGCGCCGGCTTCCAAAGCGGCGACAAAATACAATCCGTCAACGGCACACCCGTTGCAGATTGGGGCGGCGCGCAAACCGAAATCGTCCTCAACCTCGAAGCCGGCAAAGTCGCCGTCGCCGTTCAGACGGCATCGGGCGCGCAAACCGTCCGCACCATCGATGCCGCAGGCACGCCGGAAGCCGGCAAAATCGCAAAAAACCAAGGCTACATCGGGCTGATGCCCTTTAAAATCACAACCGTTGCAGGCGGCGTGGAAAAAGGCAGCCCCGCCGAAAAAGCAGGTCTGAAACCAGGCGACAGGCTGACTGCCGCCGACGGCAAACCCATCGCCTCATGGCAGGAATGGGCAAACCTGACCCGCCAAAGCCCCGGCAAAAAAATCACCCTGACCTACGAACGCGCCGGACAAACCCACACCGCCGACATCCGCCCCGATACTGTCGAACAGCCCGACCACACCCTGATCGGGCGCGTCGGCCTCCGTCCGCAGCCGGACAGGGCGTGGGACGCGCAGATCCGCCGCAGCTACCGTCCGTCTGTTGTCCGCGCATTCGGCATGGGCTGGGAAAAAACCGTTTCCCACTCATGGACAACCCTCAAATTTTTCGGCAAACTGATTAGCGGCAACGCCTCCGTCAGCCATATTTCCGGGCCGCTGACCATTGCCGACATTGCCGGACAGTCCGCCGAACTCGGCTTGCAAAGTTATTTGGAATTTTTAGCGTTGGTCAGCATCAGCCTCGGCGTGCTGAACCTGCTGCCCGTCCCCGTTTTGGACGGCGGGCACCTCGTGTTTTATACTGCCGAATGGATACGCGGCAAACCTTTGGGCGAACGCGTCCAAAACATCGGTTTGCGCTTCGGGCTTGCCCTCATGATGCTGATGATGGCGGTCGCCTTCTTCAACGACGTTACCCGGCTGCTCGGTTAGATTTTACGTTTCGGAATGCCGTCTGAAACCGCATTCCGCACCACAAGGAACTTACGATGAAACTGAAACAGATTGCTTCCGCACTGATGATATTGGGCATATCGCCTTTGGCATTTGCCGACTTCACCATCCAAGACATCCGTGTCGAAGGCTTGCAGCGTACCGAGCCGAGCACCGTATTCAACTACCTGCCCGTCAAAGTCGGCGATACCTACAACGACGATCGCGGCGGGGAAATCATCAAAAGCCTGTACGCCACCGGCTTTTTCGACGACGTGCGCGTCGAAACTGCGGACGGGCAGCTCCTGCTGACCGTCATCGAACGCCCCACCATCGGCTCGCTCAACATCACCGGCGCAAAAATGCTGCAAAACGACGCCATCAAGAAAAACCTCGAATCGTTCGGGCTGGCGCAGTCTCAATACTTTAATCAGGCGACACTCAACCAGGCAGTTGCCGGACTGAAAGAAGAATATCTCGGACGCGGCAAACTCAATATCCAAATCACGCCCAAAGTAACCAAACTCGCCCGCAACCGCGTCGACATCGACATCACGATTGACGAGGGCAAATCCGCCAAAATCACCGACATCGAATTTGAAGGCAACCAAGTCTATTCCGACCGCAAACTGATGCGGCAGATGTCGCTGACCGAAGGCGGCATTTGGACCTGGCTGACACGAAGCAACCAATTCAACGAGCAGAAATTTGCCCAAGACATGGAAAAAGTAACCGACTTCTACCAGAACAACGGCTACTTCGATTTCCGCATCCTCGATACCGACATCCAAACCAACGAAGACAAAACCAAGCAGACCATCAAAATCACCGTCCACGAAGGCGGACGTTTCCGCTGGGGCAAAGTGTCGATTGAAGGCGACACTAACGAAGTCCCCAAGGCCGAACTGGAAAAACTGCTGACCATGAAGCCCGGCAAATGGTACGAACGTCAGCAGATGACCGCCGTTTTAGGTGAGATTCAGAACCGCATGGGCTCGGCAGGCTACGCATACAGCGAAATCAGCGTACAGCCGCTGCCGAACGCCGAAACCAAAACCGTCGATTTCGTCCTGCACATCGAACCGGGCCGGAAAATCTACGTCAACGAAATCCACATCACCGGCAACAACAAAACCCGCGACGAAGTCGTCCGCCGCGAATTGCGCCAAATGGAATCCGCGCCTTACGACACCTCCAAGCTGCAACGTTCCAAAGAGCGTGTCGAGCTGTTGGGCTACTTCGACAACGTACAGTTTGATGCTGTCCCGCTTGCCGGCACGCCCGACAAAGTCGATTTGAACATGAGCCTGACCGAACGCTCCACCGGCTCGCTCGACTTGAGCGCGGGCTGGGTGCAGGATACCGGTTTGGTGATGTCCGCCGGCGTATCGCAGGACAACCTCTTCGGCACGGGCAAATCCGCATCCGTGCGCGCCTCACGGAGCAAAACCACGCTCAACGGCTCGCTGTCGTTTACCGACCCGTACTTCACGGCAGACGGGGTCAGCCTGGGCTACGATGTTTACGGAAAAGCCTTCGACCCGCGCAAAGCATCGACCAGTGTCAAACAATATAAAACCACCACCGTCGGCGGCGGCGTAAGGATGGGTATCCCTGTTACCGAATACGACCGCGTGAATTTCGGTCTGGCGGCGGAACACCTGACCGTCAACACCTACAGCAAAGCACCCAAACGCTATGCCGACTTTATCAAACAATACGGCAAAACCAACGGCACAGACGGCAGCTTCAAAGGCTGGCTGTACAAAGGTACCGTCGGCTGGGGGCGCAACAAAACCGACAATGCCCTGTGGCCGACGCGCGGCTACCTGACCGGCGTGAATGCCGAAATCGCCCTGCCCGGCAGCAAACTGCAATACTACTCCGCCACCCACAACCAAACCTGGTTCTTCCCCCTGAGCAAAACCTTCACGCTGATGCTCGGCGGCGAAGCCGGCTATGCCAACGGCTACAGCAAAACCAAAGAAATCCCCTTCTTTGAAAACTTCTACGGCGGCGGTCTGGGTTCGGTGCGCGGCTACGAAAGCGGCACGCTCGGCCCGAAAGTGTATGACGAATACGGCGACAAAATCAGCTACGGCGGCAACAAAAAAGCCAACGTTTCCGCCGAGCTGCTCTTCCCGATGCCGGGTGCAAAAGACGCGCGCACCGTCCGCCTGAGCCTGTTTGCCGACGCAGGCAGCGTGTGGGACGGCAAAACCTACGACGACAACAGCAGCAATTCCGCGACCGGCGGCACCGGCGCTGCCGGCACGTCCGGCGGCAGGGTTCAAAACGTTTACGGTGCCGGCAATACCCACAAATCGACCTTCGCCACCGAATTGCGCTATTCCGCCGGCGGCGCGGTTACCTGGCTCTCGCCTTTGGGCCCGATGAAATTCAGCTACGCCTACCCGCTGAAGAAAAAACCGGAAGACGAAATCCAACGCTTCCAATTCCAACTCGGCACGACGTTCTAATCCCGCAAATGCCGTCTGAAGCCCTTCAGACGGCATTTCGCGGCAACATCCGAAGGAGTTTTACCATGACCCGTTTTACCCGCGCGTTTGCCGCCGCCCTGATCGGTTTGTGCTGCACCGCAGGCGCGTACGCCGACACCTTCCAAAAAATCGGCTTTATCAACACCGAGCGCATCTACCTCGAATCCAAGCAGGCGCGCGACATTCAAAAAACGCTGGACGGCGAATTTTCCGCCCGCCAGGACGAATTGCAAAAACTGCAACGCGAAGGCCTGGATTTGGAAAGGCAGCTTGCCGAAGGCAAACTCAAAGACGCACAAAAGGCGCAAGCCGAAGAAAAATGGCGCGGGCTGGTCGCAGCGTTCCGCAAAAAACAGGCGCAGTTTGAAGAAGACTACAACCTCCGCCGCAACGAAGAGTTTGCCTCCCTCCAGCAAAACGCCAACCGCGTCATCGTCAAAATCGCCAAACAGGAAGGTTACGATGTCATTTTGCAGGACGTGATTTACGTCAACACCCAATACGACGTTACCGACAGCGTCATTAAAGAAATGAACGCCCGCTGACCCTTTCAGACGGCATACCGAACAGGAAAACCATGATTCCGGCCACCTACACCCTGTCCCAAATTACCGCGCGGCTCGGCGGCGAATGGCGCGGCAAGGACATTTCCGTTACCGCCGTGCGCCCGCTCGCAGACGCGCAGGCGGAACACATCAGCTTCCTCGCCAACCCGAAATACAAAGCCGAAGTCCACGACAGCAGCGCGGGCGCGGTCATCGTTTCCGCCAAAGCAGCAGACGGATTTGAAGGGCGCAACCTGATTGTCGCCGACGACCCCTATCTCTATTTCGCCAAAGTCGCGCGCCTGTTTTCACCCGTCGTCAAAGCGCGCGGCGGCATCCATCCGACCGCCGTCGTCGAAGAGGGCGCGACCGTCCCCGCAAGCTGCGAAATCGGCGCGAACGCCTACATCGGTGCGAATACCGTACTCGGCGAAGGCTGCCGCATCTTGGCAAACGCCGTCGTCCAACACGATTGCAAACTGGGCGACGAAGTCGTCCTGCATCCCAACGCCGTCGTTTATTACGGTTGCACACTCGGCAACCGCGTCGAAATCCACAGCGGCGCGGTCATCGGCGCGGACGGTTTCGGACTCGCCTTCGCCGGCGATTCATGGTTTAAAATCCCGCAAACCGGCGCGGTAACGCTGGGCGACGACGTGGAAATCGGCTCGAACACCAACATCGACCGCGGCGCGATGAGCGACACCACCGTCGGCAACGGCACCAAAATCGACAACCAAGTCCAAATCGGACACAACTGCAAAATCGGTTCGCACACCGTCATCGCCGCCAAAACCGGCATCTCAGGCAGCGTAACCATAGGCAGCTACTGCATCATCGGCGGCGGTGTCGGCACGGTCGGACACATCGAAATCGCCGACAAAACCACCATCGGCGGCGGCACGTCCGTGACCCACAGCATTACCGAAAGCGGCAAACACCTCGCCGGCATCTTCCCGATGTCCGAACATAAAGAATGGGCGCGCAACGCCGTTTACATCCACCGCTTAAGCGAAATGAACAAACGGCTCAAAACGCTGGAGCAGCAGCTTTCAGACGGCAAAGACACGCAATAAATCCAAACCGATTTTTCCAAGGAACACAAAAACATGGACGTTCAACTCCCCATCGAAGCCAAAGACATCCAAAAACTCATCCCCCACCGCTACCCATTTCTCCAGCTCGACCGCATCACCGCCTTCGAGCCGATGAAAACCCTGACCGCGATTAAAAACGTCACCATGAACGAGCCGCAGTTCCAAGGCCACTTTCCCGACCTGCCCGTTATGCCCGGCGTACTCATCATCGAAGCGATGGCGCAGGCGTGCGGCACGTTGGCGATTTTGAGCGAAGGCGGGCGCAAGGAAAACGAATTCTTCTTCTTCGCCGGCATAGACGAAGCCCGTTTCAAACGCCAAGTCATCCCCGGCGACCAACTCGTCTTTGAAGTCGAACTCCTGACCAGCCGGCGCGGCATCGGCAAATTCAACGCCGTTGCCAAAGTGGACGGGCAAGTTGCCGTCGAAGCCGTGATTATGTGTGCCAAACGCGTGGTTTGAGCGTTCGGAAAAGGTCGTCTGAAAGTTTCAGACGACCTAATAAAAAGAAAACCCACCGGTTTAGGTTTATTCAAACCCAGGGACACGGTGGGGATTAGTTTTATCTAACTATATCAAATATAGTTTGAAACGTCAATTTAAAAATAAAGAATCAGGGGTTAGCGTGAATTATAAGGAATGCTGTAGTATTTTTTCTGATTTCAGAATGGAACGGTATAAAAATGCCGTTGGGGAAGACAAAGCAGCTGAATTGTATTTATTGAATTTATCTTTATCAAGAGAACTTTTTCATGTTGTTTCAATACTTGAGATTGTTTTAAGAAACAAAATTGATATTTGCCTTCAGCAGGCGTTTAAAGACAGAAACTGGTTATATAACAGCATACAGCCACAAACGAATCCTGCATTGAAATATCAAGGTTGTTTTTTAAGAAATGGCACGAAAGAATCTGCTGAATTAATCAAGGTTGCATTATCTAAAATACAAAATAATAGCGGGGGAAAGTTTGACCACAACCAATTGGTTGCAGGACTAGGATTCGGTTTTTGGCGGTATCTATTTGCAGGAGGGAAAGATGCCCAATTTGATGCTACAGGGAAAGTATTGATGAAAGTTTTTCCAAAAAAGCCCAAATCTACACCAAGTGTGCAATATAACCAAAAATGGATTTTTCGAGAACTTTCCAATATTAACAATTTCCGTAATCGTTTGGCACATCACGAACCGATTTGTTTTAAAGGTGCAATAAAAGATACCAACTACGCTAGAAATATTCACCAATCTATTTTTGAACTGCTTAATTACATGGATGTAGATACTACTTCAGTATTTAGCCATTTTAGCGATCAAGTGATTGCGGTCTGCGATGAAATCGACAAACTGTGATTTTCTATTATTTGTCTTAACAAGCAGCGGAGTATTAAAAACATGACCCTTATCCACCCGACCGCCGTCATCGACCCCAAAGCCGAACTCGACTCCAGCGTCAAAGTCGGCGCGTACACCGTTATCGGCCCCAACGTCCAAATCGGCGCGAATACAGAAATCGGCCCGCACGCCGTCATCAACGGTCATACCACCATCGGCGAAAACAACCGCATTTTCCAATTTGCCAGCCTCGGCGAAATCCCGCAGGACAAAAAATACCGCGACGAGCCGACCAAGCTGATTATCGGCAACGGCAACACCATCCGCGAATTCACCACCTTTAATTTAGGCACGGTAACCGGCATCGGCGAAACACGCGTCGGCGACGGCAACTGGATTATGGCGTACTGCCACCTAGCGCACGACTGCGTCATCGGCAACCACACCATTTTCGCCAACAACGCCTCGCTTGCCGGACACGTTACCGTCGGCGACTACGTCGTTTTGGGCGGCTACACGCTGGTTTTCCAATTCTGCCGCATCGGCGACTACGCCATGACCGCCTTCGCCGCAGGCGTACACAAAGACGTACCGCCCTACTTTATGGCATCGGGCTACCGCGCCGAACCGGCGGGGCTCAACAGCGAAGGCATGCGCCGCAACGGTTTTACCGCAGAGCAGATTTCCGCCGTCAAAGACGTGTACAAAACCCTCTACCATCGCGGCATTCCGTTTGAAGAAGCCAAGGCAGACATTCTCCGCCGCGCCGAAACCCAAGCCGAGCTTGCCGTATTCCGAGACTTTTTCGCACAATCGACGCGCGGCATCATCCGCTGACCGTACCCTTTTAATGCCGTCTGAAACCTCCAAAAGCGTTTCAGACGGCATTTGCGCTATAATTCAAACCATCAAATCATCTTATTTCTCAGGGCTTCATATGTTAGACAAATACTCCCCCGCCGAAATCGAATCCAAACACTATCAAAACTGGGAAAGCCAAGGCTATTTCCAACCTGATATGGATTTGACGAAACCGTCTTTCTCCATCCAACTGCCGCCGCCCAATGTAACCGGCACGCTGCACATGGGTCATGCCTTCAACCAAACCATTATGGACGGACTGACCCGCTACTACCGCATGAAAGGCTACAACACCGCCTGGATTCCGGGCACCGACCACGCGGGCATCGCCACGCAAATCGTGGTCGAGCGTCAGCTTGCCGCGCAAAACGTGTCCCGTCATGACTTGGGCCGCGAAAAATTCTTGGAAAAAGTGTGGGAATGGAAAGAAGTGTCCGGCGGCACGATTACCCAACAAATGCGCCGCGTGGGCTGCTCTGCCGACTGGACGCGCGAGTATTTCACGATGGACGACGTGCGCGCCGAAACCGTGACCGAAGTGTTCGTACGCCTGTATGAACAGGGCTTGATTTATCGCGGCAAACGCCTGGTAAATTGGGATCCCGTTCTTGGCACGGCGGTATCGGATTTGGAAGTGGAAAGCGTGGAAGAACAAGGCTCTATGTGGCATATCCGCTATCCACTGGCGGGCAATCCCGCCGAAGCCGTTATCGTGGCAACCACCCGTCCTGAAACGCTGCTGGGCGACGTTGCCGTTGCCGTCAATCCCGAAGACGAACGTTACACCCACTTAATCGGCAAAGAATTAATCCTGCCGCTGACCGGCCGCACCATTCCGGTTATCGCCGACGAATACGTTGAAAAAGACTTCGGTACCGGCTGCGTGAAAATCACGCCTGCGCACGACTTCAACGACTATGAAGTCGGCAAACGCCACGACACGCGCCTAATTAACGTGTTCGATTTGGAAGCCAAAGTGCTGGCAAACGCCGAAGTGTTCAACTTCAAAGGCGAAGCGCAACAAGGCTTTGCCCTGCCTGAAAAATATGCAGGCTTAGACCGCTTTGCCGCGCGCAAACAAATGGTTGCCGATTTGCAGGAACAAGGCCTGTTGGTCGAAATCAAAGCGCACACGCTGATGACGCCGAAAGGCGACCGCACAGGTTCGGTGATTGAGCCGATGCTGACCAGCCAATGGTTTGTTGCCATGTCCGCCACGCCAAACGGCGGCGAACCTGACAGCGAATTCAAAGGCTTAAGCCTCGCCGACAAAGCCAAAAAAGCCGTCGACAGCGGCGCGGTACGCTTTATCCCCGAAAACTGGGTCAATACCTACAACCAATGGATGAACAACATCCAAGACTGGTGCATCTCGCGCCAACTGTGGTGGGGTCATCAAATCCCTGCATGGTACGACGAAGCAGGCAATGTGTACGTTGCCCGCAATCAGGAAGAAGCTGAAAAACAAGCCGGCAAAACCGGTTTGACCCGCGAAGAAGACGTACTGGATACATGGTTCTCCTCCGCGCTCGTGCCGTTCTCCACACTCGGCTGGCCGTCTGAAACCGACGAACTCAAAGCCTTCCTGCCGTCCAATGTCTTGGTTACCGGCTACGAAATCATCTTCTTCTGGGTGGCGCGCATGATTATGATGACCACCCACTTCACCGGCAAAGTGCCGTTTAAAGACGTGTATATCCACGGCATCGTGCGCGACCACGAAGGCAAAAAAATGTCCAAATCCGAAGGCAACGTCATCGACCCTGTGGATTTGATTGACGGCATCGACTTGGACAAATTACTGGTGAAACGCACGACAGGCCTGCGCAAACCCGAAACCGCGCCGAAAGTGGAAGAAGCCACGAAAAAACTCTTCCCCGAAGGTATCCCCAGCATGGGCGCGGACGCATTGCGCTTCACCATGGCGAGCTATGCCAGCTTGGGGCGCAGCGTAAACTTCGACTTCAAACGCGCCGAAGGCTACCGCAACTTCTGCAACAAAATCTGGAACGCCACCAACTTCGTCTTGATGAACACCGAAAACCAAGACTGCGGCTACGGCGCAACCGCCACCGAGCCGCTCGGCTACTCCTTCCCCGATATGTGGATCATAGGCCGTCTGAATCAGACCATCGAGCAGGTTACACAAGCCTATGAAACCTACCGCTTTGATTTGGCGGCGGAAACCCTGTACAGCTTCGTGTGGAACGACTATTGCGACTGGTATTTGGAACTCGCCAAAGTACAGCTCCAAACCGGCTGCGCCAGCCGCCAACGCGCCACACGCCATACCTTATTGTGCGTACTCGAAGCCGCCCTGCGCCTGCTGCACCCGATTATCCCGTTCATCACCGAAGAATTGTGGCAAACCGTCGCCCCTATGTGCGACGCGAAAACCGCCGACAGCATCATGCTCGCCCGCTTCCCCGAAGCCGACGGCGGCGAGATTGTTCAGACGGCATTCGGGCAAATGACCGTGTTGCAGGATTTGATTGGCGCAGTCCGCAACCTGCGCGGCGAAATGGGCATCCAGCCCAACGTGAAAGCCCCGCTGTTTGTCGAAAGCGCGGACGACTTGGCGGACTACCTCAAATACCTGCCGATGATGACCCGCCTGACCGAAGCACGGCAAGTCGCCGCCCTGCCCGAAAGCGAAGACGCGCCCGTCGCCGTCTGCAACGGCGCGCGCCTGATGTTGAAAGTCGAAATCGACAAAGCTGCCGAAACCGCCCGTTTGAGTAAAGAAGCCGAGAAGCTGCAAAAAGCCTTGGACAAACTCAATGCCAAACTCTCCAAACCCGGCTACACCGAAAAAGCCCCGGCGCATCTGGTGGAAAAAGACAAAGCCGATTTAGCAGAGTTGGAAGACAAAATGGCGAAAGTTCAAACGCAGTTGGCGAAGTTGAAAGACTGATTTGATTGAATAAATAATGCCGTCTGAAAACCTGAAACCGGGGTTTTCAGACGGCCTCCTCAAAAGGAAATCAAATGATGGACTTCATCGTTCCTATATTGCTCATCGTCGCCATCGTCGTACTTCATATTCATACCTGCTTTACCGAAGCCGTCCACCTCAACAAATGGCGGCCGTGGCTGATTATTCTATTGTTGATTCTGACCGGCACTTGGTTTATCTACTTCGTCAGCCGTACCGCACTGATGAAGCTGGGTGTCCAACTGGTGCTGATTGCCGGCCTCGTGATTTACATCTCTTGAACGTCAAAGGAAATACGATGAAACTCTTTATTCTGCCGGTACTTTTATCCGCAACAACCGCCTTAGCTTCTCCGATTGTCGGTACATGGCATTGCATCGGCACTGATGAAAACATTCACGGTGATGCAAAAGTCGAATATCTTCAGGACGGCAGTTTCCGTGGCGATGCTATACTCAAAATTGATGATGACGGCAATATCTTGGCATACCGTGTTGTCGGCTCAGGGAAATGGCGTTTTGAAAACAATGCCTTGACGGAAAGCCAAATCAAATATAGCGAAGTTTCACGACAGCACAGCCCCGAAACGCTGGCGTGGTTGGAAAAGTCGGAGGATGGACGACTCTTGGAAAGCATGATGTACACCGGATTGGTCGCGCAGATGGACAAACCCGGTAAAGATGATGTGTATCAACTGGATAAATCAGGCAAATTAGTGTCCGAAGACGGAATTTCCCGTGATGTATGTACGAAAGTGCAGTAAAAAACACTTGCAGATTAGATAAGTTTGTCTGATTGATGACTAGATAACAAATGCCGTCTGAAACCCGTTTCAGACGGCATTGCCTGCGCCTAGTCGCGGATAAAACTTACCCCGTGAAGCTGCGACTGCATAATCGCCGCCTTCATCGCCGACAACGCCTTCGGACGGACAAAATTGCGGCGGTACGCCAATACGACCCGCCGGCTTGGCGGCGTACCCTCAAACGGAATAATGCTGAACAGCATATGATCGTTCTCGGTCAGTGCGGTTGCCGGCAACACGCTGATTGCCAAACCGCTGGCGACCATATGGCGGATTGTATTGATCGAGCTGCCCTGCAATGTATTGGTCAGCCCCTGTATGCGTTGTTTCGCCGCCAATTCGGAACAGCTTGAGAGCACCTGATCCCGCATACAGTTGCCTTCCGTCAGCAGCAAAACCTGCTCCTCACCCAGCATCCGGGGCGAAACGGCATCCAGTTCCTCAAATGAATGCCCTTTCGGGACAATCACGAAAAACGGCTCGTCATACAAGGGTTCGGTAACAATGCCCGGCTCTTGAAACGGTTCGGCAACGATAATCGCGTCAACGTCCCCGCGTTTGAGCGACTCGGTCAAAGTATGCGTGTAATTCTCTTCCAACATCAAAGGCATTTTCGGTGCAGTACGGCGCAACGAGACAATCAGTTTCGGCAGCAGGTACGGCGCAACCGTAAAAATCAGCCCGAGTTTGAACGCACCCTCCAGCTCGTTTTGTTCTTCATTTGCCAAATGCCTGATAAGCTCCGCCTCTTCCAACACCTTACGCGCCTGTGCGACGATACGTTCCCCCGCCTCGGTCGTAATAATATCGTTGCTGCTCCGGTCAAACAAAGAGACGGCAAGCTCTTCTTCCAATTTCTTAATGGCAATAGACAAAGTGGGCTGGCTGACAAAACAACGCCGCGCCGCCCTGCCGAAATGACGTTCTTGGGCGACTGCGACGATGTACCGCAATTCGGTTAAGGTCATGTCCTATACCTTTTTCTGTTCCGGCAAAGTAATGTTCAACTCAAGCACATCCATACCATCCTGCTTTTCTTGGGAAATACGGATATTGTCTAATGAAACATTCACATATTTGGACAGGACTTCCATCAACTCTTTACGTAAAGTCGGCAGGTAATCCGGAGCCTGACCTTCTTGGGCGCGCTCTTGGGCAATGATGATTTGAAGGCGGTCGCGGGCAACGGTTGCCGTTTTCTGCTTTCTACCGAATAAAAGTTCGATCAATGACATACCTTATCCTCCGAACAGACGTTTGAAGAAGCTTTTTTTCTCAGCTTCCAAGAAACGCATTTCACGGTTCTCACCCAAAAGACGGGCAATAACGTCCTTATATGCCTCGGAAGCCGCTACGCTGTCCTGATGGATGACCGGTTCTCCGGAATTGGATGCCTGCAAGACGTTTTGGGATTCGGGAATCACACCCAGCAAAGGAATACGCAGAATATCGCAAATATCTTGTACAGACAGCATTTCGCCTTTTGCCACACGTTCGGGAGAATAACGCGTAATCAACAGATGTTCTTTAACCGAACCGCCTTGCTCTGCCTTACGGGATTTGCTTTGCAAAATTCCCAAAATCCTGTCGGAGTCACGCACACTGGAAACCTCAGGATTGGTCGTTACAATGGCTTCATCAGCAAAATACAACGCCATCAATGCACCCTGCTCAATACCGGCGGGAGAGTCGCAAATAATATACTCAAAGCCCATTTTCTTGCCGGACAGCTCCTGCATCACTTTTTCGACACCCTCGCGTGTCAAAGCGTCTTTATCCCGAGTCTGGGAAGCCGGCAAAATAAACAGGTTTTCACAATTTTTATCTTTAATCAAAGCCTGGTTGAGTGTCGCCTCACCCTGAATGACATTGATCAGGTCATAAACGACACGACGCTCGCAACCCATAATGAGGTCGAGGTTACGCAAGCCCACATCAAAATCAATTACCGCCGTTTTATATCCGCGTAATGCCAAACCTGTCGCAATACTTGCGCTGGTAGTCGTTTTACCGACACCGCCCTTACCTGAAGTTACTACAATAATTTTTGCCACAATATTTCCTTTTCAAAATATCAAACAATTACTCTGAGCCAATTGCACTGATAACCAATCGGTTATCCTGCAACAATATCTGTACCGGCTGCTTGTGCAGATGGTCCGGCAAATCCTGTTCAAAATTACGGTAAATACCCGCCACAGAAACCAGTTCTGCCTGCATGGAGTGGATAAATATGCGGGCAGAAGTATCGCCTTTGGCACCGGCCAAAGCACGCCCCCTCATCGGCGCATAAATATGTATATTGCCATCCGCAATCAATTCCGCCCCCTGACTGACCGCCCCTGTAACAATCAAATCGCCATCTTCGGCATAAACCTGCTGACCGGTACGGACAGGGGATGTAATCAATACTGTTTTCCTTGCTTTCTGACCATCCTCCGTTTTCTGCACCTCAACCTGACCCAGTTCTTTAACATTTTCCGAATGAGACAGACAAAATAGCAAATGATACTTCATAGCCACAGCAGCCCAACGTTCATCAGAATGCTTCAGACCCAAAATTTGCATACCATGCCTTGAAAACAACGAAACCAATGCAGCAAAATCCAAAGACTCGGGATAATCAAACTCTTGAACATCCAGAACAAATGGAACAACACCAGACTCTTGAAACTTCTTGCCCAATTTGACCAGCACATCTTCCAAATCAAACAAGTCTGATGTATGCAAAGATATAGACAATACGTCCATCTTTGTCGACTTTATATCGAAGGCATTCATCATATAGACCATCATAGAATTTTTTAATGATATAAGTTTACCGCGCAAACCTTAGCTATTCAATTAATATTTTAAACATGATAGCCAATACTCTATTACCTATCAGATATTGCAAAAATAACGCCACCTGCTTTTCGGCAGATGGCGTTATATGACTAAAATTACTCAGCAGCCGGTTTGTCAACCAATTCAACCAGTGCCAGAGGTGCATTATCACCTTTACGGAATCCGTATTTCAACACTCGAACATAACCACCGTTACGAGCAGTAAAACGAGGACCTAAATCGCCAAACAGTTTTACTACAACATCACGGTCGCGAGTACGGTCAAATGCCAAACGGCGGTTTGCCAATGACGGCTTTTTACCCAATGTAATCAACGGCTCTACTACACGGCGCAATTCCTTGGCCTTAGGCAGAGTTGTTACAATAGTTTCGTGAGTCAATAATGAATTCGCCATATTACGCAGCATTGCAGCACGATGACTGCTGGTACGGTTTAATTTGCGATTGCCATTACGATGACGCATATCAATTATCCTTTAATTCTTCATTAAGGCTTTTCCAAGCCTACAGGTGGCCATGCTTCCAACTTAGAACCCAGTGTCAAACCTTTAGATGCCAATACTTCCTTAATCTCATTCAAAGATTTACGTCCCAAATTCGGCGTTTTAAGAAGCTCGGTTTCAGTGCGTTGAATCAAATCGCCAATATAATAAATATCCTCAGCTTTCAAACAATTAGCTGAACGTACTGTCAATTCCAGATCATCCACCGGACGCAAAAGAACAGGGTCGATAGGAGGTGCTTTTTCTTCAACCTCCTCCACAGGCGTACCCTGCAAATCAGCAAAAATAGACATCTGATCAATCAAAATACGTGCCGCACTGCGTACAGCTTCCTCAGGATCAATAGAACCGTCGGTTTCGATATCCAAAACCAACTTATCAAGATCCGTCCGCTGCTCTACACGTGCAGGTTCAACCTCAAAGCTAACACGGCTGATGGGCGAAAAGCTCGCATCCAACTGGATTGCACCAATCTGACGGTTCTCATCACGAACTACCTGACGACCTGAAACAGATTGATAACCACGACCTTGCTCTACTTTAATTTCCATCTCAATTTGACCGTTATCAGCCAAATGACAAATGACATGACCAGGATTCAGAATTTCTACATCATGCGGCAACTCAATATCACCGGCAGATACGATACCTGAACCTGATTTCTTCAACACAAGTTGAACTTGGCTACGACCATGGAGCTTAAATACAATACCTTTAATATTCAGCAAAATGTCAACAACATCTTCCTGAACACCATCAAGAGTAGAATATTCGTGTAATACACCGGCAATAGCCACTTCAGTAGGAGCAAAACCATTCATGGATGACAGTAAGATACGGCGCAAAGCATTACCTAAGGTATGACCGAAACCACGTTCAAATGGTTGCATAGATACTTTTGCACGAGTTGCAGAAAAAGTATTTACATCAATTTGACGAGGTTTCAAAAATTCGGTTGTGCTATTCTGCATTTAACTGTCCCTCACTGAGCTAGCATTATTTAGAGTAGAACTCTACCACCAGCTGTTCATTAATATCACCGGTCAATTCCGAGCGATCCGGCATGTTTTTGAACACACCCTCAAGTTTATCTGCATCTACAGAAACCCAACCCGGCAAGCCGATTTGAGTTGCCAAACCCAATGCTTCTTGAATACGTACCTGTTTTTTGGCTTTTTCACGAACCGAGACAACATCACCAGCTTTCACTTGGAAAGAAGGAATATTGACAACTTGTCCATTTACAGCTATCGCCTTATGAGAAACAAGCTGTCTTGCTTCAGCTCGGGTAGAACCGAAACCCATACGATAAACGACATTATCCAAACGAGATTCCAGCAATTGCAACAGCAACTCGCCAGTAGAACCTTTACGACGATCAGCTTCTGCGAAATAACGACGGAACTGACGTTCTAATACGCCATAAATACGGCGGATTTTTTGTTTTTCACGCAACTGCAAACCATAGTCTGACAAACGCGGTTTTTTTGCACCATGCTGACCGGGAGCGGAATCCATTTTACATTTAGAATCCAAAGAGCGGCGCGCACTCTTCAAAAACAAATCCGTACCTTCGCGACGTGCCAACTTACATTTAGGGCCAATATAACGTGCCATGTTTCAAATCACTCCAATATTAAATACGACGTTTTTTAGGCGGACGGCAACCGTTATGAGGCAACGGGGTAACGTCAGTAATGCTGGTAATCTTGAAACCAAGAGCATTCAAAGCACGTACAGAGGATTCGCGACCAGGACCTGGACCTTTAATACGAACCTCTAAATTTTTAACGCCATACTCTTGGGCAACTTTACCAGCTGCTTCTGCTGCAACTTGTGCTGCAAATGGTGTACTTTTACGAGAACCTTTAAAACCAGCGCCGCCAGAGGTAGCCCAAGACAACGCATTGCCTTGACGGTCAGTGATTGTAATGATGGTATTGTTGAAAGATGCATGAACGTGCACAATACCCTCACTCACGGTTTTACGTACTTTTTTACGTACACGTGAAGCTGTGTTTGCTTTAGCCATTAATAAAATTCCTTAAAATTTATTTCTTACCAGCAATCGCTTTACGCGGACCTTTGCGGGTACGCGCATTTGTACGAGTGCGTTGACCGCGGCATGGTAAGCCGCGACGATGACGGAAACCACGATAGCAGCCCATGTCCATCAATCGCTTGATACTCATAGTTACTTCACGACGCAAATCACCTTCTACTTCATACCTGGCAACTTGATCACGTAAAGCATCTAATTGAGTCTCGTCCAAATCTTTTGCTTTAGTATCAGGCGCAATATTTGCAGCCTCACAAATCAATTTAGCACGAGTAGCACCAATACCGTAAATAGCCTGAAGACCAATTACGATGTGTGCGTTATTAGGGATATTTACCCCTGCAATACGAGCCATATTTTTTCCTTTTTAGGGCAAAGTGTGTCACTATATCACAGAATCACATTAAAAGAAATATTCCATTAACCTTGACGCTGTTTGTGACGGGGATCAGTACAAATTACACGAACTACACGATTTCGACGAATAATCTTGCAATTTCGGCAAATTTTCTTAACAGATGGTTGTACACGCATTTTATTTTCCTTTTATTGGTTTATCTTGCTCTGAAAACAATTCGAGCCCTAGTTAGATCATAAGGTGTCAGCTCTACTGTGACCTTATCTCCCGGAGAAATACGAATGTAATGCATCCGCATCTTCCCAGAAATATGACCCAATACAATATGGTCATTCTCAAGTTTTACTTTAAATGTTGCATTAGGTAAAGTTTCAAGAATTTCACCTTGCATTTGGATAGTATCTTCTTTCGCCATAATTCTATTTCCGAGAAAATGATTTCATTTCTGAACGAGTCATTAACTTATCATACTGTTGAGTAAGCCTATACGAATTTATTTGTGTACTAAAATCCATCGTTACAACAACTAGAATCAACAAAGACGTGCCACCCAAATAAAAAGGTACATTTAAAACCGTAGTTAAGAACTCTGGAATTAAACAAATAGTTGTAATATAAAGAGCTCCAAACAATGTCAAACGTAATACAACTTTTTCTAAATACCTAGAGGTCTGCTCACCAGGTCTAATCCCAGGAACAAAAGCACCACTCTTTTTTAAATTCTCTGCCATTTCTTTAGGGCTAAAAAACAAAGCCGTATAAAAATAACAAAAGAAAATAACTGTCGCTGCAAATAAAGCCATATACAGCAATTGACCGTGTTGTAACAATCCAGCTATTTTGTGCAAAACACTATTTGTATCAGCCGAACCAAACCAACCTAAAAGAGTAGATGGAAATAGAATAATACTGGAAGCAAAAATTGGGGGAATAACACCAGCCATATTCAACTTGAAAGGCATATGCGTATTTTGACTACCCACCCCGCCATTAAACTGGCGTTTTGCATAATGAATAGGAATCTTCCGCTGTGCACTTTCAAAGTATACAACCAAATAAATTAATAATAAGGCACCAAATACAACAAGCAACGCCGTAAGCATACTCATAGAACCTTGGTTCGTCAGTGTAACCAGCTTTGCAATACCCGAAGGAATACCTGAAGCAATACCTGCCGTAATAATTAAAGAAATACCGTTCCCGATACCCCTTTCAGTAATTTGCTCCCCAAGCCACATAAGAAACATGGTTCCCGTTACCAAAGAAACTACCGTGGAAACATGAAACTCAAATGAACTTGTTACAACAACTCCTTGCTGAAATACGAAAGATGCAACACCTAGACTTTGAAGAATTGCTAACAAAACAGTACCATACCTAGTATATTTCGTAATTACCTTTCTACCAGCCTCCCCTTCTTTTTTTAAAGCCTTCAATGACGGCAAAATTTCAGAAGCGAGCTGTACAATAATAGAAGCTGAAATATATGGCATGATTCCTATTGCAAATATACTAAAGCGCTCTAACGACCCACCGGAAAACATATTCAACATTCCCAGGATGCCGTTTCCAGCGCTTTCGTATAATTTAGCTAAAGCAACAGCATCAACTCCAGGTACGGGTATATGGGCACCAATTCGAAAAACAATCAATGCTCCAAATAGAAACAAAAGACGTTTCTTAAGATCTCCAAACTTGGATAAACCTGATGACGTTTGTTGATTAGCCACAATATTAAACCTTACATTTCAATCTTACCACCAGCAGCCTCGATAGCAGCTCTCGCACCTTTGGTAACTTTAATACCCCTCAAAGCAACTGCCTTAGAAATTTCACCAGAAGCAATAACTTTAACATTAGAGACTGTAGATGCAATCAGACCTGCTTGCTTTAAGACCAAAATATCAATCTCATTAACAGCAATTGATTCCAGTTCACTTAAACGAAGCTGTGCATTAGCTGATGCTGTTAAAGATTTAAAACCTCTTTTAGGGAGGCGTCGTTGCAAGGGCATTTGACCACCCTCGAAACCCACCTTATGAAACCCACCAGACCGGCTCTTTTGACCTTTATGACCACGACCACCTGTTTTACCAAGACCACTACCAATACCGCGTCCAACACGACGACTAGCGTGAGTAGCACCCTCAGCAGGTTGAATAGTATTCAAAAACATATTAAGACTCCACTTTCAACAAGTAGCTGATTTTATTGATCATACCACGGTTTTCAGGGGTATCCAAAACCTCTACTGTATGCTCACGACGACGCAAACCTAAGCCACGAGCACAAGCACGATGAGATTCAATTGTACCGATCAGGCTCTTAACCAATGTAACTTTAATCTTTTTTTGCTCAGTCATGGTTAGCTCCCAAAATATCTTCTACTGTCAAGCCACGTTTAGCGGCAATATCAGCAGGGGTATACAGTTTAGACAAACCGTCTAATGTAGCACGTACAATATTGTAAGGGTTAGTAGAACCATGCACTTTGGCTGAGATATTATGGATACCCATAGCATCAAATACTAAACGCATTGGACCACCAGCTTTTACACCGCTACCTTCTTTAGCAGGTTGCATAAATACTTTAGTAGCGCCATGACGACCAATAACTTCATGATGAATAGTACCATTTTTCAAAGGTACTTTAATCATAGAGCGGCGTGCTTGATCCATTGCTTTTTGAACAGCAACTGGCACTTCTTTTGATTTACCCTTACCCATACCGATGCGACCATCACCATCACCAACAACAGTCAGTGCAGAGAAAGCCATGATACGACCACCTTTAACTACTTTGGTTACACGGTTAACTGCGACCATCTTTTCAATCAGGCCGTCACCGCGTTCTTCAATTTCATGTTTTGCCATCTGAAAGTCTCCAAATATTAGAAGCTTAAACCATTTTCACGTGCAGCTTCAGCCAAAGCTTTCACACGACCGTGATATTGGAAACCTGAACGGTCAAAAGCAACTTTTTCAACACCTACTGCTTTAGCTTTTTCAGCAATACGCTTACCAACTACAGCTGCTGCTTCAACGTTGCTACCTGATTTCAGGCTACTACGTACTTCAGCTTCCAATGTAGAGGCTTGAGCCAATACTTTATCACCTTCAGCACTAATTACTTGAGCATAAATATGATTATTGCTGCGGAACACACATAATCTTACCATTTTCAAGTCCGCAATACGCGCACGGGTTTTGCGTGCACGACGGAGTCGGGTTGTATGTTTATCCATTAGTGAACCTCAATTATTTTTTCTTGGCTTCTTTCATCACTACTACTTCACCTACATAACGAACACCTTTGCCTTTATAAGGCTCAGGAGAGCGGAATGCACGAATTTCAGCAGCGACTTGGCCAACCACTTGTTTATCTGCACCAGTCAAAACGATTTCTGTTTGGCTAGGAGTTTGAACAGAAACACCTTCAGGCATTTCGTATACGATTGGATGAGAGAAACCCAAAGACAAGTTCAAAACTTTGCCTTGCGCTTGGGCACGATAACCCACACCAATCAATTGAAGTTTTTTCTCAAAACCTTCAGAAACACCCTTAACCATGTTATTAACCAATGCACGAGCAGTACCAGACATAGCATTAGCCTGTTTACTGTCATTTTTTGCAGCAAAAGTCAATTTACCATCGTTTAGTTCAATAGCAACATCGGAATGCAAAGAAAAGGACAGTTCGCCATGTTTACCTTTGATTACCAATGCATCTGTTCCGAATTTTACTTCTACACCAGCAGGAACAGTCACTGGGTTTTTTGCGACGCGTGACATTTACATTTCTCCACTAGGCTACGATGCACAACAACTCACCACCAACACCCTCAGAACGGGCTTTGCGATCAGTCATCACACCTTTAGAAGTACTAACAATAGCAACACCCAAGCCATTCATTACGCTAGGGATCTCGCTTGATGCTTTGTAAATACGCAAACCAGGACGTGAAACACGTTTAATTTGCTCAATCACAGGGCAACCTGCATAGTATTTCAATTGAATTTCCAATACCGGTTTTGCATCAGCAGAAACCGTAAAATCCTCGATATAGCCTTCATCTTTCAGAACTTTTGCAATTGCACATTTCAATTTTGAAGAAGGCATGGCAACAGCTGCTTTATTAGCACGTTGCGCATTGCGAATACGAGTCAACATATCGGAAATAGGATCATGCATACTCATTATTTATACTCCTATTACCAGCTAGCTTTAACAACACCAGGAATCTCGCCACGCATAGCGATTTCACGGATTTTAATACGACCCAAACCAAATTTACGGAAAGTGCCACGAGGACGACCTGTCAAGGCACAACGACGACGTTGACGTACAGGTGCTGCATTACGCGGAATGGATTGAAATTTCAAACGTGCCTCAAAACGCTCTTCTTCAGTCGCATCTGCATCATTAATAACAGCAAAAATTGCCTCACGTTTAGCTGCAAATTTTTTTGCCAATGCCTGACGTTTCAGCTCACGATTAATAAGTGCTTTCTTAGCCATGATTATCCTTTAAACGGAAACTTGAACAGTGACAACAAAGCTTTCGCTTCTTCATCGGTTTTTGCTGTAGTAGTAATAGTAATATTCAAACCACGCAAAGCATCAATTTTATCGTATTCAATTTCCGGGAAAATAATTTGCTCACGAACACCCATATTGTAATTGCCACGACCATCAAATGACTTACCACTTACACCACGAAAATCTCGAACACGAGGCAATGCAATAGTAATCAAACGGTCCAAAAATTCAAACATTTGATCACGGCGCAAAGTAACTTTACAACCGACAGGGTAGTTGTCACGAATTTTAAAACCTGCGATAGATTTACGAGCAACCGTAACAACCGGTTTTTGGCCAGCAATTTTCTCTAAATCTGAAACAGCATGCTCCATGACTTTTTTATCAGCAACAGCTTCACCTACACCCATATTCAAGGTAATTTTCTCAATGCGTGGAACTTCCATTACTGATTTGTAACCAAATTGTTTAACCAATTCAGGAACAACTGTATCTTTATAAAACTCTCTCAAACGAGCCATGTTATCTCCTTATGCTCCAATGATAGAGCCATTTGATTTGAAGAAACGAACGCGTTTAACTTTGCCTTCATTTTCAATCAGCTTAATACCAACACGGTCTGCTTTATTAGTTTCCGGATTCAGGATTGCAACATTAGAAATATCTAAAGGCATTTCTTTAGTAATAATGCCACCCTCAATACCACGCATCGGATTAGGTTTTTGATGGCGTTTCACAACATTCACACCTTCAACAACAACTTTATCACCCAATACTCGAACTACCTGACCTTGCTTACCTTTATCTTTACCGACAATTACTACAACCTGATCGCCTTTAATGATTTTATTCATCGCGCTATTCCTTATAATACTTCAGGCGCCAATGAAACGATTTTCATAAATCGCTCAGTACGCAATTCACGGGTTACCGGACCAAAAATACGAGTACCCAAGGGTTCAAGTTTATTATTCAATAATACAGCAGCGTTATTATCAAATTTAATTAACGCGCCATCTGGACGACGCACACCCTTAGCAGTACGAACAACTACTGCATTGTATACATCACCTTTTTTGACGCGACCACGCGGGGCTGCATCTTTAACTGCAACTTTAATAATATCGCCAACAGAAGCGTAGCGACGCTTAGATCCACCTAATACCTTGATACACATTACACGTCGTGCACCAGAGTTATCAGCCACATCTAAGATGGTCTGCATTTGAATCATATTAGTACCTTTAAATTAACCAACTTAATTTACCACTTTCATATAACTTACACCCAACTACAGATGCTCATTAAATGAAACCATCAAGGTTCTAGTAAACCAGTCTTGGATCCCGAAGGGGAGAACTTCCAGAAGAAACTGAAAGATAAGAAACGAAGTTTACACTCAAATTCACTTTGGCGCAATACTTCGTTTCCTATTAAAGCTAACTGTCTTAATTTTTAAACAGTACGCGCTTTCTCAACCAGTTCTTTAACAACCCAAGATTTGGTTTTCGACAGTGGACGAGATTCCGCAATTACTACTACATCACCAATTCCATATTGATTATTTTCATCATGGGCATGGATTTTAGTAGATAATCGAATAATCTTACCATACAGCGGATGTTTTACTTTACGCTCAACCAATACTGTTACGGTTTTATCCATTTTGTCGCTTACTACTTTGCCTTGCAAAGTACGAACATTTTTAGTTTCGCTCATTACTTAGCACCTTTTTCAGTTAAAACGGTTTTAATACGAGCAATATCGCGACGTACACGTTTCAATTCACTTGGTTTGCCTAATTGACCAGTAGCGTTTTGCATACGTAAGCCAAACTGAGCTTTCAACAAGTCCAACAAATCTGCATTCAACTGCTCAACGGATTTGTCTTTCAATTCATTTGCTTTCATTATTGACCCACCTGTCTTACTACAAAGGTTGTAGGAATAGGCAATTTGGCAGCAGCCAACTCGAATGCTTCACGAGCCAGTTCCTCTGGAACGCCATCCATTTCATACAACACTTTACCTGGTTTAATTTCGGCAATGTAATATTCCACGTTACCTTTACCGCCACCCATACGAACTTGAATAGGCTTTTCAGTAATCGGTTTATCAGGGAATACACGAATCCAAATACGACCACCACGTTTGATGTGACGGGTCATTGTACGACGAGCAGCTTCGATTTGACGGGCAGTCAAACGACCACGACCTACGGCTTTCAAGCCGAACTCACCGAAACTTACCTTATTACCGCGAGTAGCGATGCCAGTATTACGACCCTTTTGTTGCTTACGGTATTTCAGTCTAGTTGGCTGCAGCATTACGTCTACCTGCCTTTCTTTGTTTACTCTCATGTTCAGGTTTGGAAGATTTAATATTGCCTTCCGTATAAACCCAAACTTTCAGACCCAATACACCATATGTGGTGTGCGCTTCGCTGGTTGCATAATCTACATTTGCACGTAAAGTATGCAGTGGCACGCGACCTTCACGATACCATTCGCTACGGGCAATATCCGCACCATTCAGACGGCCTGAAGTCATAATCTTAATGCCTTTAGCACCAGAACGCATTGCATTTTGCATTGCTCGTTTCATAGCACGACGGAATTGAACGCGTTTTTCCAACTGCTGGGCAATTCCGTCAGCAATAATTTGAGCATCCAACTCAGGACGGCGGATCTCTTCAATATTTACATGAACAGGCACACCCATCAAGGCTTGCAAGTCACGTTTCAAAACTTCGATATCCTCACCTTTTTTACCGATAACCACACCCGGACGAGCAGAGTGAATGGTAATGCGTGCAGATTTTGCAGGACGTTCAATAACTACTCGACCAACCGAAGCATTGGCCAATTTTTGACGCAAATAATTGCGAACATCGATATCCTGCTTCAAAACAGTAGAAAAGTCGGTGCTTTTAGCAAACCATTTTGAAGCCCAGTCTTTAGTTACCGCCAGGCGAAAGCCTGTAGGGTTAATCTTTTGTCCCATAGCTTTTCCTTAGTTACCCACTGTCACATTGATATGACAAGTTTGTTTTTCGATGCGGTTACCGCGACCTTTGGCGCGAGCTTGAAAACGTTTCAAGCTTGGGCCTTTGTCAACAAAGATAGTTACCACTTTCAGTTCATCAATGTCCGCACCGTTATTGTGCTCGGCATTAGCAATAGCTGACTCCAATACTTTTTTGATCAGCTCGGCACCTTTTTTAGGACTGAAAGCCAAAATATTCAAAGCTTGGGCAACGTCTTTACCACGAATCAAATCAGCTACCAAACGAGCCTTTTGAGCAGAGATACGGGCATTTTTATGTTGTGCATTTACTCTCATGATTCACCTTATTTCTTTTTAGCCTTTTTATCGGCCAGGTGGCCTTTAAAGGTACGGGTCAATGAGAATTCGCCTAATTTATGACCAACCATATTGTCGCTGATAAACACAGGCACATGGGTGCGACCGTTGTGCACGGCAATGGTCAGACCGATAAAATCAGGCAGAATGGTAGAACGACGAGACCAAGTTTTAATCGGGCGTTTGTCGTTGCTTGCGCGAGCAGCATCTACTTTTTTCAGCAAATGCAGGTCTACATATGGGCCTTTTTTCAATGAACGAGCCATACTAATTAACCTTTATTTGAGTAACGGCGACGAACAATCATGTTATCCGTGCGTTTGTTATTACGAGTGCGGTAGCCTTTAGCAGGAGTACCCCATGGGCTAACCGGTTCGCGAGCTTCACCGGTACGACCTTCACCACCACCATGCGGGTGATCGACAGGGTTCATGACAACACCACGAACGGTCGGACGAATACCGCGCCAACGATTGGCGCCGGCTTTACCGATTTTTTTCAGGCTTTGCTCTTCGTTACCGACTTCACCGATGGTTGCACGGCAATCTACGTTGATTTTACGAACTTCGCCAGAGCGCAGACGGACTTGAGCATATGCACCTTCTTTAGCCAGCAATACCGCAGAAGCACCGGCAGAACGTGCAATTTGCGCACCTTTGCCAGGTTTCATTTCGATACAGTGGATAGTCGTACCAACGGGGATGTTGCGGATCGGCAGGGTGTTACCTACTTTGATGGCAGCTTCAGCACCGGAAACCAATACAGCACCGGCTTGAATACCGCGAGGAGCGATGATATAGCGACGCTCACCGTCTGCATAGCACAACAGTGCAATGAAGGCAGTACGGTTAGGATCGTATTCGATACGCTCTACTTTTGCAGGGATACCGTCTTTGTTACGTTTAAAGTCTACAACACGGTAATGGTGTTTATGACCGCCGCCTTTGTGACGGGTGGTGATATGACCATTATTGTTACGACCGGCAGTAGAATTTTTCTTTTCGAGCAAAGGTGCATAAGGCGCACCTTTGTGCAAACCTTCTGTTACCACGCGAACCATGCCGCGACGGCCTGCAGAAGTTGGCTTCATTTTAACGATTGCCATTTTGTTTATTCCTTATCTGCAGCTGCAGCAGCGGCTTCCAAATCCAACTCTTGACCGGCAGCCAAGCTTACATAAGCTTTTTTAACATCGCTGCGGCGGCCCAAAGTACGACCAAAACGCTTAGTTTTACCTTTAGTAGTAACGGTAGTTACAGAAGCAACTTGAACACCGAACAGCAGCTCAACAGCAGCTTTGATTTCAGGTTTGGTTGCATTTGCCAAAACTTTAAACGTCATTTGGTTGCGTTTTTCAGCCAATACGTTGCTTTTTTCAGAAACGATAGGTGCCAAAATCACTTGAGTCAAACGTTGTTGATTCATACCCATTGCTCCTCTAATTGTGCAACTGCATCTTTAGTGATGATTACTTTTTTGTAACGTAGCAAGCTGTAAGGATCAACTTGTTGAGCTTCTAAAACCAACACGTTTGGCAAGTTGCGTGAAGCCAAGTAAACATTCTCATCGAGCTGTTTGGTTACAAACAGCACTTGCTCCAAACCCAGATTTTTCACTTGTTCAGCAAAAACTTTGGTTTTAGGAGTTTCAGCAGTCAACGCTTCGATAGCAAACAAACGCTCATCACGGGCCAATTGGGACAGGATAGTCGCCATACCGGCACGGTACATTTTACGGTTTACTTTTTGAGTAAAGTTTTCGTCGGGTTTGTTCGGGAACGCACGACCACCTTTACGCCACAGCGGAGAAGAAGTCATACCGGAACGGGCACGGCCGGTACCTTTTTGGCGCCATGGTTTTTTGGTTGAGTGTTTTACTTCGGCACGGGTTTTTTGAGCGCGGTTACCAGAGCGGGCATTTGCCAAGTAGGCATTTACCAGCTGATGAACCAACGCTTCATTGTATTCGCGGGCGAACAAAGTATCAGAAACAGACAGGCTGCCTGAAACTTGTCCTTTAGCGTCAATTACTTTCAATTCCATTACGCACCTACTTTCACGCTAGGACGAACTACAACATCGCTGTTGACCGCACCCGGAACAGCACCCTTAACCAACAGTAGTTGGCGTTCTGCATCAACACGGACAACTTCCAATTTTTGAACAGTTGCTTTGGTGTTGCCGTATTGGCCGGCCATGCGTTTACCGGGGAACACGCGACCCGGGTCTTGCGCCATACCGATAGAACCTGGAACACGGTGAGAACGGGAGTTACCGTGGGAAGTACGTTGGGCACCGAAGTTATGACGTTTGATCGTGCCGGAGAAACCTTTACCTTTAGAGGTACCGGTTACATCGACCAGTTGACCGACTTCAAACATAGAAACGGTGATTTCGTCACCGGCTTTCAATTCAGCCAGTTTTTCTTCAGCCAAAGCAAACTCGATCAAACCGCGACCGGCTTCAACACCTGCTTTTGCAAAGTGTCCAGCTTCGGCTTTATTGACACGGTTAGCTTTTTTCTGACCAAAGGTAACTTGAACGGCAGTATAGCCGTCAGTATCTTTGGATTTTACTTGTGTAACGCGGTTGGCAGACATATCCAAAACGGTTACCGGAACAGAAACACCCTGTTCGTCGAACACGCGGGTCATACCAACTTTGCGTCCAACCAGACCTAAAGTCATGATTATTTTCCTTTTAAAGTAAAGGGACAGGCTACGATTGGCCTGTCTTTCAGACAAAGTTAAACTTGGCACAAATGTACCAAGCTGGGTATTATATCCGACAAGTCAAAGAAATATCAACAGAAATATCAGAAATATCTTCAATATGCCGTCTGAAGCGTTTTGAATCTTCAGACGGCATAGGGCCGGATGCTTTTAAAGGGGTCGGTATCCGACCATCACGGCGTATGCATCTTTCTCCGACAAACCGGGATATGGTTGATGACTGCATCCATTATTTCTTTGAGATGGTAGCTTTCGTATGCCGAATAGTAAACGGGTTTGGAAATCTGCAAACCTGTCGCTTCCAGAATCCTTTTTTGTACCGATTCGGCCTTCTCGTCTAGAAACTGTTGCAAAGCCGGCTGCGGCTGATGCAGCACCTTATCCCAATAACGTCCTTTCATCGCCATATCCGCCTGATTAATCGCAACAATAACCCTATCCGGATCAATCATTTTAAGGATAACGCCCCTCAATAAATCATAGGCCGTACCCAAATCGCGGGAGCTGCCGTCAAGGATAACGAACACCAAATCTATCCGGTCCCAGTGCCCATCCGAATGAGTGTAGGTTTTGGACAGGACATCGATCAGTTTTTCCCGATATGCGCGGTCAGCCCCCTTCCCGTCACCCAAACCTGCGCTGTCCCAAAACCGCAACACATCGTCTTGAGAATAAAACATCATCCATCCTTAGAATCAGATGGATGCTTCTGCCCAAACCAAGCCCGATTCTACCTTTCTTCGGGGGGGGGCAAGCCTTAGGAAGGCTATTGATAAAAAATATCCTGTTTTGTTCACTAAAAAATATCGGGTAATGCCGTCTGAAAATTTTTGAAGCACAAAAATAGGCCGGTTTCGCCGGCCGCACTGTTTTTTTTGATTTTGTCGTTTTGCCTTAAACCTGTTTGCCGCCGCATATTTTCAGACGGCATAACATAAAAAATCCCCAAGCATTGATTGCTTGGGGATTTTCAACAGCCCTGATTATTGGACTTTGATTTCTACATCAACACCGGCCGGCAAATCCAGCTTCATCAGCGCATCGGTAGTTTTGTCGGTCCAATCCACGATGTCCATCAGGCGCAAGTGGGTGCGGATTTCCAATTGTTCACGGGAAGTTTTGTTCACGTGCGGAGAACGCAAAATGTTGAAACGCTCGATTTTAGTCGGCAACGGAATCGGACCTTTTACAACGGCACCGGTACGTTTGGCAGTTTCAACGATTTCTTGCGCAGAACGGTCAATCAGACTGTAATCATAAGCTTTCAAGCGGATACGGATTTTTTGGTTTGCCATTTATCAATATCCCTCAATTAAGCGATTACAGAAGAAACCACACCCGCACCTACGGTACGGCCGCCTTCGCGAATCGCAAAGCGCAGACCTTCTTCCATAGCGATAGGCGCAATCAGTTCTACGGTGATGGTTACGTTTTCACCCGGCATTACCATTTCCACACCTTCTTCCAAAGTAACCGCGCCGGTTACGTCGGTGGTACGGAAGTAGAATTGGGGACGGTAGTTGGCGAAGAACGGAGTATGGCGGCCGCCCTCTTCTTTACTCAGTACGTATACTTCTGC